>CAJWER010000359.1 GCA_913030785.1 uncultured Chloroflexota bacterium
CTAGAGAATGCCACTGGCGAAACGTACGCAAATTGACTTCCACTCTCCAAGCCAAAGGCTAGCGATCATACGCCTGGATGAATCCGGTGTCTCGGCCCGTCGCTGCTTCATAATAGCGTTGAAAGTCGTCGTAGTTGGGGGCTCCGTCTCCGGGAGCACCGTAATGCCAAGTTCTGCGAACGCTTCGTCGAACGCTTGGGAAAATTCCTCCCAGGTCATGCGCGTCATTAAGTGCCTCCTCTTACATGTTAATGATTGTCTAACCTGATTCCCTCGGTGGGGTCATCCAGTGAGTTTTGTTGCTGCGTCCTCACTGCTAACGCTCTTCAGTTGGCGGCTGCTGTCGGCTCGACGGCTTCTCAGAGCGACAGGGACAGCCGGGGCCGAAGGAGCAGCCCTGGTTCTTCTGCCAGGAATCACTAAGAGAGAGCATCTCCTCCTCGCTGAGATGAATCAGCATTGAGGTTGAGAGCGCCTTCTGCATCGCCGCCCGATGGCGGTCTTCCTTGGACTCATTGCTCATAGCGTGTTCCCCCAAAATACCTGAGGCAAGTGGCCGATGGGTCTACAGTTCTACGTTCACCCTTCTTGAACTGAGGTTGGGCGCGTGAACGTCAATGCTCTCTTGACTCAGGGGGTTGAGCCCGAGGAAGAGCAAGCGCAGCCTGATGAGTGAAGCCAGCGGGCTGATGTTACTGATCCGGTTATTGGAAAGGTCGACCCAGTTCAATTGAGTGAGTGAGGCCAGCGGCGCAATGTCTATAATCTGGTTGTCCCCGAGGTCGAGCTTTGTCAGGTTGGTGAGAGAGGTCAACGGCGTGATGTCGCTGATCCGGTTTTTACCGAGGTCGAGTCTGGTCAGATTGACGGCATGTTCGAGACCCGAGAGGTTCTCAAACTTTGCCTTATGCATCTTCGATATCCCCATGCCACGGGCTCGTAGTTTGCCTAGGCTCTTGAGGTCGTCCCTGGTTATCGGACCTGAGGGTCTCTTTAGTTCTTTACGTACTGCGGTTTCAAGATGCTTGTCAGGAAATACGACTTCTGAATCCTCACTGAGTTGCAGGTTTCTGCTCGTGCGCGCCAGATGGAGCCTGGCCAACTCGTCCAGACCGTCCTGGTAGCCCCTGAACTTCCGGCTGATGGCGAGTGTCACGGCCTCAACTGGATGTGTGCCCCGTTGCACCAGCCTGGCCGCCTGAATCAAGTTCCTTGTGCTCACGTAGGTGGACTCGTTCCTGCGGGCGTCGGTGGCGAATCGGTCCAGTCCGTCAGCTACGTCTCCACCTACCAGGTCAGCCAGCACGTCCCGCTCGGGGGCCAACGGTTCTTTGATCTCGTAGATGGCCTGGAACCTGTCCTCCAGGGCGCGGTCAAGGCTGGCGGTATGGTAACCGGAGCCCACGGGGTTGCCGGTGGCCACGAACCAGAAGTTGGGATGCACCTCGACGCCGTCGATTCCGGCCTCCGGCAGAGGCCAGTATCGGCCATCGGTGTCCAGCAGCCCGAACAGGCGGCTAAGCAGCTCTTGCGGGGCTCTTGTTATCTCCTCGAACAGGAACAGCCCGCCTGTCTTCACAGACCGGGTCAGCGAGCCGTCCTCCCACTCGATGGTGATTCCGTCCTCTGTTTGAACGGGGCGCCATAGCCCCACCAGCTGGCTGATGTCCAGTCCCTGATGAGCGTTGACGGCCACGAAGTCGATGCCCAACTGTTGGGCTATATGGCGAATCAACAGCGACTTGCCCGTGCCGGCCGGGCCCAGGATGAGTATCGGCTCCGGGTAAAAGCTGGCTATCTGCCGCCCTATCCGTTCGCCCTCCGGGGTCAGCCTGTACCCGGGGCTGACCCCGGACTGTGCCGTCACCGGGGCGGGAGCGGTGTGGAGGGTGGTCCCGTTGTTGCCAACAGCGCGAACGTCGTCATCGAGGGGCGCGAGCAGGTGGTGCACAACCGGGAAGAGCGGGCCGGCCGGGTGTTGCATGGCAGTCAGGAACTCTCTCCCGATCCCATGGCTCGCCACGAGCCTGGTATTCGACAAGTAGGGCCCCTCGTCGTAGATCAGATACCGGGGCGAACTCGAGACGAGGACCAGCATCATGGCCAGCATCGCCAAGAGGAGCCAGGGCGCCAGCCGGTGGTCCAGTCGTTGTTCGTGCTCCGTCATGCGATCAGATCCGATAGAGGGACAGCAGCATCCGGAGGGCAACGCGCGCCGCCTTCAGCTTGTTGTTGCCCACACCCTTCGACAAGCCCACCCGTCGCCGAAAGCCCACAGGGACCTCGATAACCAGCATCCCGAGCTTCAGGGCCTCCATGTACATATGGGGTGAGAAGTGATCCTCACGCACTTGCAGTCGTGGCGCGAGGCGAGCATGCGCATCTGTCCAGATTGCACGATAGGTGCAGCCCACGTCCGTCAGGCGCGTTCCCCAGAAGCGGGCTTGGATGAGCTTCGCGACAAGCTGGTTGGCCGGGTTGATTAGCCAGTCCATCTGCGTCTTCGTCGCGCGCAGCTGCTGGGTGCTCCTGGTACCCAGCACCAGGTCCGCGTCCTTGCCGACGTCGATCGATCCCACGCGTTTCTCGATGCCCAGGATCCGGGCCGCGTCGAGGGTGATCGCGGCCAGGGCGGCGTCGCGGCCGAGACCGTTGGCGGCTCCGATCGCCGCTTCGAACAGGACGAGTCGGGTCTTCGGCACGTACGACTCGTACCCGCTCTGGTACGCAAAAAGCACGCCGGCCCGGCGCAGCAGGGCGCCCGCTTCGAAGGTGGCGTTCTCGGCCTCACCGCGGTGACGCAACATCGGTGGATGGAGGATTACGGGAATCTTCGCCTTCGCGATGCGGTCCGCGATCATCCACGCTTCGGCGCCGCCGTCGAGGATCATGC
>CAJWER010000360.1 GCA_913030785.1 uncultured Chloroflexota bacterium
TCTCGTTTTCAGTACTAACGCTCTCTGGGAGCAACGCTGGGAGCAACGCACGAGCACCTAGTTGCTCACTCATTGAACTGTCACAGTGGTAAGCCAGGATTGGGGCTGCGAGCACAACACTGCTCGCACCGACCGGTAGAGGAGTACCAATCAATGCCCAACTTTTCTGATGACAACGACTCTGGCCCTGAGTTGGAAGGTGCCCACTGTGATGCATGCGGTGAATGGTTAGAGCCCGGGCGCGAGTGGTGTCCGACCTGCGGCATGGACCGCTAGAACCCCCATCGTTAACTCGACCCTGGCCGAGGAGGAGGCGAGGGTAGGCGACCCGATCTCTCTCGGCCAGACTCCGCCTAACAAACTCCCCATAGGTCATTGACCTCTGCCGTCCCCACGCCATGGAGAAAGTCGGGGGTTCAATTCCCCCCCCTAGCCACATATAACACCGCAGGTAAGTGACCTGCGGTGTTTCCGTTTCTAGTGCTAATGCCCTCTAGGAGCGACGCCGGGAACAGTCCGTGGTCGCGAGATGGAAGAATGTCTGGTGATGAGCGATACATGGGGTTCAGACGATGCAAGTGACCCCTTTGACGACACTCACACGTTCAGCGACTCCTTCGATAACGGCGACGATCCCTTTGGCGAGTCCCCAGTTACCGGGATGGAGCCTGCCGATCCCTTCCTAGACACTTCCGAAACCATGTCTCTCGGGCCGTCGTCGACCTCACCTCGGTTCCCAAGAATCTTCCACTTTCGGATTCCTCGCTGGGTAGCCCTGTCGGGAGTTGCAATCGTCCTGGTCTTGCTTCTCGTTCCGCGGCTACTCAGCAATGACGCCAGCACCGATTGGGACCGTCTGACGAGATCGATTGTCCTGCTCAACGCTCCGGACTGTGGGTGGTCTGGCTCTGGAACCCTGGTTCTTCGTAGCGACCATGTCCTCACCAATGCGCACGTGGTATTCAACGAAGGAGAGCCTTGCGATCTAGAGGTCTATGCGTCCGACTCTCCAGATGTAGATCCGGAGTGGATTGCCTTCGCCGTCGCGATACCCCAGGCCTCGGACCTCATCCACGACCTCGCAGTTGTGCGTCTTGTCGATGAGTACGGAGATCCGGTTTCAATCAAGGATCGCCCGTCGGTCACCGTCAGCGATCAGGAACTCGCTATCGGAGAACGGATCAAGGTTCTCGGTTTCCCCGGCATGGGCGGAATAAAGATCACCATCACTCCGGGCGAACAGGCTGGTTGGTGGACCGGCGGAGGCAATGGCTGGGAGGGCGACTTCTACAAGACTTCAGCGAAAATGGGACCTGGTGTCAGCGGCGGGGCGGCTTTCACTGAGTTGGGTGGCACTTTCGTCGGTATCCCAACAGGTGGATCAAGCAACAAGGAGGCCTCAGAAGGCGGCGACATGCTCGGCCTGATCCGTCCGAGCCATTACGCAGTGCCGCTCATCGAGAAGGCCGCAACCTTCAGTGACCGCTAGGGCCTTAACCGGTCACCGAGCCTGTTGACGGCAAGAACATCGAAGTGGTCGTCGTCGAATGAGATCGTGAAGAGTCCCACTCCCCCCGTGCTGGCCCACTCCTCCGCAGTCTTCGTGTAGCCAGCCCTTGAAAAGAACACCGCGTTGACCTCCTCAGCGCCTGCCACTCCCGCAATTTGTTGGAGCGGCGGTCGGCCCACCTTCGCCTGGTGTGCTTTGACCTGACCGACAAGCCTGCCCGGGACACGAACGTCAACCCCGCCGTCAGAACTTCCCTTCCCTACCTCGACATTTCGAAACCCCAATACCTTCAGGTATAGAGCGGCAGCGATCTCATAGTCACGCCATCCCGGCTCCAGTGCCTTTAGACCGAATAGACGCCGTATCAGCCCCATACGCAGCGGCTGATAAGCAATTTCAACGGTTCCGCCGGGCGAGCGCGAGCCATCTGAAATGCCCAATCCATCGAGGCCGTGGCCCGCAAGTCGGTATCCGAACTCGAAAGCCGATGCGAGAGAACGCCGTCGAGAACGGCGTCGAGAACGCCTCACGCCAATGGATCGCCGTTGGCGTCACCAATCTCAAAGTGGTCTAGAGGGTCCGTCTGTGGTGGCGCTGGTATCCGGCGCGTGTCTACAACGAGGGTGTTGAGGAGCATGTCGAGTAGCCGCTGGTTGCGCCCATTGAACGCTGGCGTCAACAGGTCGGCGATGAGAAACAGCCCCCCGGTTAAGACGTTGAACACCCAGAACGTAAGGACCCGGAGGGCTGCCAGACCGACACCGACCGATTCTCCTGTTGTCGATCGGACGAGTGCCAGAGACTGCCGAGACTTCCCGAAGGTGGCCCCTGTCGTTCCCTGTCGGATGATGTCATTCCACAATCCGGCAACTAGCAGCCAACCGATCCCGAATACCAGGAACAGGGTCCACAAGGAGAGGGGGACCCCGGCAAACACGAGAAGAAGCGCTAGGAAAAACGCCGCCGTTGGGGGAATCACAACGAACAAGACGTCAACGATGTAGGCGCCTGCCCGGCTGCTGTAGTCAGCGGGTGCTAATGGAAACGTCGGCACTTCTGACTCCTGTATCTGTCAACTATTACGGCCATTCAACCATGAAACCTGCCAAAGGCAGCAGGCATACATTCACTAGCCCGGCCTGCGGCTGGCCTTTCCAAAACAACGACCTAGTGGAAGTCCAATCTGATTACGGCCTACCATCGATACTCCAGCCCTGTCTGACGAGAGGTTTGGGGGGGTTGTAATGGATTCAGACGGCTGGGGAGACGGAAACGGCAGTCTCGGACATTCGCCAGTCGCTGAGCTCGTTCATTCACCAAACGGGCTCGCCTGGACCTGTACGGCGGCACTGGCCGTCTC
>CAJWER010000361.1 GCA_913030785.1 uncultured Chloroflexota bacterium
AGGCGAGCACATCCAGCTGCTGCCGGAATGACGCGTCGAAGTCCACCGCCTCACCCGCGACTGGGACGCGCTGCGGGCGGCGCGTGGGCGGATCTTACGTTAACCGGGGTGGTCACATGTCTCCTATCATCATCGTTCGCGATGCCAAGATTCAGAAGATGGAGAGCTTTTTCGACACGGCAGCTAGTTGGAACGCCTATAGCAAATAAGGACGGCGAGCCTCCCGTGAAGCTCGCCACGGCATCCTGCGGAACAGCTTGTCGACACCCAACGCCCTCACCCGCGAGTGGGACGCCGCGCACCCGCGTGAGCCGCATTGCACCCCCTGCCAACTAGCGCTAGGATGGGCACTGCACCATGTCCCTGACCCTCGGCACCCGGCTCGGCGTCTACGAGGTCACCGCCAAGATCGACGAGAGCGGCATGGGCGAGGTGTATCAGGCTCACGACACGACGCTGGACCGGGGGGCGTTTCCGCCGGCATGCGGTGCCGAACGCAGAGCCCCAGCACGTCATCCGCCCAGTCGTTGGGGGGGTCCAGTATCCTGTCCATGCACTGCAATAAGTCGGGACTAACCATGAACAAGACACACCTGGGTTTCACATGCTCTTGGCTTCTTCTTCCGGCGGCTCTCGTCGCGGCGACCAGCGCTTCGGCACAACAGGAACCCGTCGCATACTCCGGTGTCACCGAATCGCGATTGATGTTTCAGGAGAACTGCGCGGTGTGTCATGGTGAAGATCTGGAAGGCGCAGCGCAAGGAACACCACTTCGAAGTGAGCTCGTTCATGGCGAATCCATGGCCGACGTCTTTGCCAGCATAGCCAATGGCTATGTCGACTCCGGCATGCCCAGTTGGGACGACATCTTCAGCCCGGTGGAAATCCAGGGCCTTGCGATGTACGTGCTGGAGACGCGCGCCAACGTTGGCTATGTGACGTCGAACTATGATGCGCCACTTTCCATTCCAGAAGGTGAGTTTGAGACTGAATTCCACAGTTTCCGACTGGAAACGCTGGTCGACGATCTGGACCCTCTTCCCTTTTCCCTGGCACCGCTGCCGGATGGCAGCCTGCTCGTCACCGAAAAGACCAAAGGAGTGCGCGTCATCAGTCCGGATGGAGACAGATCGGAGTTGATACGTGGAACGCCGCAGGCGTATGACGATATCTACCAGATGGAATCGCGCATCGATATCGAACGCGGCATGGGCTGGCTCTTCGACGTCCTCTTGCATCCGAACTACGAAGAGAACGGTTGGATCTACCTATACCACGGTCACCGTTGCGAGGATTGCACCGAGCTCAGCCGAGAGCGGGAGCGCCCGGTTTCAATGAACAGGTTGGTGCGCGGCAGAATCGACAGTGGCGAATGGATCGACGAGGAAATCATCTGGCAGGCCGACATGGAGCACTACAGCTTCGCGGGAGACGTTGGCGCCGGTGGCCGTGCCGTGTTCGATAACCGAGGCCATATCTTTTTTTCAGTAGGCGCGAAAGGCGGCATGCAGGGCATTCAAGACCTGTCAACTCCCTGGGGCAAGATTCATCGCATCAATGACGATGGCACTATTCCGCAAGACAATCCCTTTGTTGGTCGAGACGATGTCTATCAGAGCATCTATACCTATGGCCATCGCAGCCCCCAGGGGTTGGAATTCGACATGACCGGGGGCGAGCTATGGGGCAGCGAACATGGCCCCCGAGGCGGCGATGAAATCAACCTGCTATTGCCTGGGCGAAACTACGGCTGGCCCTTGTTTTCGCTCGGCCTCGATTACGATGGCACACCGGTAGAGTATGGCAAGGACTTGGGTGTTGAATTCGAGCTGTCCGATATCGAACAGCCGGTGGTTGACCTGACGCCGTCGCCAGCCGTGTCCAGTTTTATCATCAGCGCCAGTGACCAATTCCCGGAGTGGAAGGGAGATTACCTGGTTGGATCATTGAAGGCGCGCAGCCTGTTTCGAGTCGAGATCGAAGACAACCACCTCGTGGCGCGGGAAACGCTGTTCGAAGGCATCGGTCGATTACGCGATATCGAACAGGCATCCAATGGCGACATCTATCTTCTGTTTGAACACAATGCGGGTGGCAAGATCGTAAGACTCGTCCCTGTAGAGTAGACTTGGCCCCGTGATATCGTGCCGTCTCGTCCAGTCTTGCCAGCATTTTCTGGCCTTTTGCGATCCACGAGTGCTAACCAGTACCGTCTGGTGCTGCGGAGTTCGTTAGCTTTTGCTTAGCTGTTCGACCCTCACCGACCACCGACCCTCGCCGCGAGTTGACCCGCAGTCTTCGCCGATCGGAACAGATTTGCTGCCCGCCCGCGAGAACGCCTCTCCCACGGATTCAGAACCGTTATCTTTCAGAGATCTGACCGCCCCCCAGGTAGGGGACTCGTCCCCGCGGTGGTCGCTACCCTGGCGGCAGCCCGACCACCGGATACTGGTAGTAGTCGCCCTGGCTGGCCTTCACGGCCCCGACAATCGGGAGGACCAGGGCCACAGCCTGAGCGGCACCGGTCTTGGTGGGGATCATGTTGAGGGCAGCGGCGCGGGCACGACGCAGATCCTTGTGAGGAGCATCCTGCAGACGCTGATCACCGGTGTAGGCGTGGACGGTAGTCATGATGCCGCGCTCGATACCGAAGGCGTCATTGAGGACTTTGGCAAGCGGAGCGAGGCAGTTGGTGGTGCAAGAAGCGTTCGAGATGATGTTGTGCTTCGCGTTGTCGTAGTCGCCATCGTTGACGCCCATGACGAAGGTGCCGTCGACGTTCTTGCCGGGAGCGGAGATGATGACCTTCTTGGCGCCGGCCTCAAAGTGGGCCTTGGCCTTCTCGCCA
>CAJWER010000362.1 GCA_913030785.1 uncultured Chloroflexota bacterium
GAATAGCGGCTGCATTAAATATAACATCAGGGTCAAAATCCGCGAGTAGGTTTACAACCTCTCCAACGTTCGACAAATTGACTCTACGATATCCAAACCGTTCAGTTTCTTCTAACCATTTTGGACTAACTCGTCCCGGTTATCCACATGCTAACAGTTTATCGTGCAAGTTGTTCACAAACCATCCGGTCATCATATATGTGGCAGCTTTCTTCTAGCGCCCTCGCCAAACTCGTGGCAGGGTTGAAACGGAATGAACAGTTCTTCCGTCTTTCCGGAGAATACGATTTGGGGGTAGCCGCCTACCCCGGTGAGTGACTATCTCTTTTTTGGGTTTTTGAGGTAGTCACGCCATACGCGTGAGGCGGCTATCTCTCCCCCAACAAAAGGGAGCGATTCCGGCGGACTGCCCCCGAGCAGCTCCATCAGCTGAAGGTGATCCAGAGGTAGGGTTGCCGATCCTGGTTTCAAAGTTCCACCGCCCGGATGAAGGCCCGCTCTGGCAGCGGCGCAAGGAGCACTCCGTTCAGGGTGAGGGTGAGTTGCGAGGCAGTCTGCGGCGCGCCGAGGTTCTCCCAGTTCTCAAGCTCGGTGGAGAACTGCAATTGGTACCGCTTCCCGACTTCCGTCCCGAAGGTCATCTGCACCGCGCCCTGATCACCAAAGGTCGCCTCGATAATCTGCAGGTAATGGCTGCCCCGGGTGTCCGTCAGCCGGTACACCTCACCGTCGTCGAGCGAGCCGAAATAGAGGTTGCCCTCTTCGTCCTCGCCAAAACAGGAGATGCTGAAACTCGTGTTGAAAAACTCCAGGTCCACCCAGGCTCCCGAGGGATCCCGTTGGAGGCCCCAGAGACGACCCGATACGTAATCGGCGAAAAAGTAAATGCCCTGCATGCGTGGATAAGTGTCCCCTCGATAGACGTATCCCCCGGTGATGGAGCTCCCGTCGCTACGCGGGTAATCGTGAATCGGATCGGTCGAGACTCCCTTGGTCAGCGGCGTGCCTCCATTGTGAGTGGTAAACCCCTCCAACTGCCGCCACTGGTAGTTCTCGCCACCGACACTCGCTGCCGGCGCAAAACTGATCTCCTCCCGCCTACCCTGCCCCACGTCGGCGATGTACATGTCGCCGGTCTTGCGATCGAATGACCAGCGCCACGGATTTCTCAGGCCAAAGGCCCAAATTTCATCAAGAACCTCTCCGTCGTTCACGAAGGGATTGTCCGCGGGAATCGCGTAGGGCAAACTGGGATCGGCCGGACCTTCCACATCAAGGCGCAGCATTTTACCCAGCAGGGTGGTCACTGACTGGCCGTTGCCAATCGTGCCATGATTGTCATTGTCGCCCGAACCGCCGCCGTCTCCAAAGCCGAGGTAGAGGTATCCGTCCTCTCCGAAGTGAATCTGCCCTCCGTTGTGGTTCTGCTGAGGTTGGTCCACCACGAGGAGGACCTCCTCGCTGGTCTCAATGGCATCGTCGGCATTGTTGGCATTCACGGAAAAGCGCGACACCACGGTGTCTCCGCTTCGACCGGCCTGGTTACTGATGTAGTTGACATAAAAGTGGTTCTTCTGCGAGTAGTCGGGCGGGAAGGCGAGTCCGAGCAATCCGCGCTCGCTACCGCCGGTGTCGGTGGTGTTGACCCGGCTCCGAATGTCGAGAAACGTCCGCAGGGCTCCCCCGTCCCAGATCCGGATGCGTCCGGCTCTCTCGACAATGAAGAGCCGCCCACTTCCATCGCCGGCGTGAACAATGTCCACCGGATTGACCAGGTTCCTGATGACTGGCCTGCCGATTTGCAGGTCCGGCCACACCGGCGGTTCCGGAGGGGCCACGTCGCTCGCAATCAGCCTTGGCACGATCAGGAAATCGCTGCTACCAGCGCCCCTGTTCAAGCCGTGAATGGCCAGCATGTTTTCTCCCACCTTCAGATTCCCGATGAAGGGTGTGATCTCAAAGCTCTCGCCGTCCAAGGCGCCCTGGTCTGCCTGGTTGTCGCTAGCCCCCGATTGAAAATTCGGAATCCCCGCAGGCGGGTTGGCGCTTAGAACCTGAACTCCGTTCAAGTAGGCGATAAAGCCGTCGTCGTATTTCATCTCCAGGGTCAGACCCTTGGTCGAACCTATGACCGCCTCGCTGGCCGAAAACGGCACTCGGATGTAGGCCGTTTCGTTATTGTCCCGCATCACCGCAAGCAGATCCAGACCAAGCAAACTGGAGTAGCTCGTCGTTGAACCCGGGGAGTTTTCGTATCCCACGCCTGTGGTGCCTGAAATCCAGTTCGCCACATTCGGCGGATCGGCGACCAGGGTCCAGTCTGCCAACGTCAAGGCCGCTCCTCCATTTGTGAGGGAGGGAACCAGGGCGGTGGCGGCCGCAGGCGGAGTACTCTCAAGCAGGACGGTGTCCACCGCGCACACTGGAGCGAGGGAGGAGAGGACGGCGAGGGCGAGGAAAGAACAACGGGGGGAATTGAAGCTCATGGGGAGGACGGTTCTGGCTGTTGGATAACATCACCAATTTTAAACTCCCGACAAGCCCGATCTCTCGTCTCCAAAGTGGAAAGCCCGGGACCGTGAACGAAAATCCCCCTACCCCGACCGCCGCCGACTATCGCGTCGCCACCGGAAACAGTTTGAAGAACCGGCAAGCCTGGCGCTGGCTACAGCCTCCCACGGTCACAGCCTGCCGTCCCAGTTCCCGGCGGTGCGCCGCTGCTCACAGCTTTTTTTCGATCGTCTCCTGAAGGACTTTGATGCCCCGCATGGCCTCCGCGTACATCTTCTTGAGCTCCGTATTCTCCTTCTCCAGGGCCTTTAGCCGCTTCGCAGCGGCTTCGT
>CAJWER010000363.1 GCA_913030785.1 uncultured Chloroflexota bacterium
GCCGATGCTTTGGGAGTCGTCGTACTGGACGAGGCCGCCCATGACCCCAGAGCTCTGCACAGATTGGTGGATCTTCTTGGCCAGCGGCGCAAGTTTTTCGTTGCGGCTTAAGGGCAGTATTGCGACCTTGATGGGGGCGAGCTCCGGGTGGAGTTTCAACAACACACGCGTTTCCGCTTTACCCTTCGCGGAGATGGTCTCCTCTTCGGTGTAGGCGTCCGCCAGGAAGGCTAGCACGGTCCGATCGACACCGGCGGAGGGCTCTATGACGTACGGCGTGATGTGCTCCTTCGCGTCGTCGTCGAAGAACGTGAGCGACTCGCCACTGGCCTCCGAGTGGGCCTTGAGGTCGAAGTCGGTGCGATTGGCTATCCCCTGCATCTCTCCCCAGCCCCAGGGAAATTGGTACTCAATGTCGGTGGTGGCCTTGGCGTAGTGGGCTAATTCCTTGGGGTCGTGGGCGCGGAGTTGGAGGCGCTCAGGGTTCATGCCCAGGCCTGTGTACCAGGCCATGCACTCCTTAACCCAGCGCTCGTGCCACTCCTCGTCCTCGCCTGGCCTTACAAAATACTCAAGCTCCATGATCTCGAATTCGCGGGTCCGGAATGTGAAAGAGCCGGTCGTGATCTCGTTGCGAAAGGATTTGCCGATCTGGGCGATGCCGAAAGGGAGCTTGCGACGAGTCGCCGTGAGCACGTTGCCAAAGTTGACGAAGATACCCTGGGCGGTCTCGGGCCGCAGGTAGGTGAGACTAGTGTCGTCTTGGACGGGGCCGAGGTGCGTCTGCAGCATCTGGTTGAACTCGCGAGGCTCTGAGAGTTCGCCACCACAGTTGGAGCAAATTTGCTCGTCGAGTTCGTCAGCGCGAAAGCGTGAATGGCACTCCTTGCACTCGACGAGCGGGTCGTTGAAGCGCTCGGCGTGACCAGAGGACTTCCACACGTCGGTGTGCATCAGGATCGCCGCGTCGAGTCCGACCATGTCGGCGCGACCCCACACCATCGCCTTCCACCAGGCGTTTTTGACGTTGTTCTTCAGCTCGACGCCCAGCGGTCCGTAGTCCCAGGTTGAGGCGAGTCCGCCGTAGATTTCACTGCTCTGAAATATGAAACCCCTGCGCTTGCAGAGGGACACCAGGGTGCCAAGATCGACGGTCGTGGAGGATGCTGTCAAGGTTGCCTCTATGGGTTGGAATGTGGATTCGAATGCTCTCCAAAGGTAGCAATTCGTGGTAGCGAAGTCAAAGCTGGCCGCACCGTGCGCAACGTCGCCAGACTAGTCCCTTTTGCCGATGCCGGTTGGGCCGTCCTCCCGATTCAGTGGAAGCTGTCTTAGGCGCTATCATCGAATCGAAGACTTCAGCAGACGGGCTCGAGGAGTGTGTTATTGGACGTCAGCATCGAACTGAGTGGTATTGTCTTCGTCGTGGCGCTGGTCCTGGGACCAGCCCTTATTTCTGGAGGGTTCGTACTGTATCGCCATGCCTCAGCGGTCGGATGGCGAGCCTTTGGGATGGGATCCATTGCGGGAGGCGTCGGGCTACTTTTTTTTCTTGCGCTGTTCCTGCCGGCGACCACGAGTAGTTCGAGCGAAACGATTTCTATCAAGGGCGGACCCGTTGTTGAAACTGGCAGGCGGTAGACGACCTGTCCTGACCTTTTCTGCCAATTATCTTCGATTGCACCCCGTGCTGGGACCGTGCCTCGCTGTACCTCCGTAGTTGATAGCCCGGATCCCCTAGGCCCGTGCATCTGTTTCAGTTCTGTTCTGTCCTTCCATCCGCGACACGATTGCGCATAAGCCTGTACTTGCGCTATGTTTGGCGGCACCGAACGCCAAGTTGGCGGAAATCAAGGAGGGCACCGTGGGAGGAAACAAGGTGATCGAGAGGATGCGCCGAGGCGAAAAGGCCCTGGGCCTGTCCCTGAGCTTCTACGCCGACGAACTGATCGAGGTTGCCGGGCGGATGGGCCTAGACTACGTCAACTTTGATGGGCAACACTCGCCCACGTCCCCCGAAACCATCGACCGCTTTTGCCGAATGTGCGACGGCTGGGGCGTTACGCCGTCGATGAGGGTGCCGGATCAGATTCCAAGCAACATACTGAACTACATCGACCGGGGCATCCAGGTGATCACAGTGCCTGATGTCGAGAGCAAAGAGCAGGCTGAGGCGCTCGTCCAGGCCTGTTTCTTCGCACCCATTGGGCGTCGGAGCTTCACCAGCCCGCGCATCATGCGTTATGGGCTCGAGGGCGATGCGGGCACCCGAATGCGAGACACCAACGAAAACATGCTCGTGATGCCGCAGATCGAGAACATTACCGCGTACAACAACTTGGACGAAATACTCACGGTTCCAGGGCTGGAGGTCTTTGCCGGGGGCCCCAACGACCTCGCGCAGTCCATGGGCCACCCGGGAGAACCCAACCATCCCGACTGCCTGAAGGTCACGAAGGAGGGCACGGCGAAGATCCACGCCGCAGGCAAGTTGCGCTCGGACGATGTGACGGTGGAGTTCAAGGCCACCGAGTCGATACAGGACGCCATCGCCGCACTGTTGCAGGCAAATGGCCGGTAGGTGGGTACAGCGTCGGGGTTTGGGATGGGACCGAGAGGCTCATCATGTGCGGGAAGCACACGAGCCCGATGATTTTGGCGTCGCGGTCCAATACCGCCGTCAAACGCGCCATGCACAAGCTCCGTTGGATCGCACAACGAAGATAGGTCGAAAACCCCGGCGGGGAAATGGCCGCCGGAGTCAATTAACGGAACGCGAGCCCGGCGACGTCGTTCGACCCGAAGTCGTCACGTCGTCGGTCTACAGCCCGTTGAGGCAGAC
>CAJWER010000364.1 GCA_913030785.1 uncultured Chloroflexota bacterium
GAAGACCTCTGCCGCCGCTTCGAGCCGATCATCCCAGGTCCGGGTCGTGAGATGAAGGTCGATTCCGGCCTCCGCCAGCGAGCCTGCGGCCGATGTAACGTCGGATCGGGCCGCCGCAAGCACATCGGCGTCCGGGCCACTGTTCAGCGTACCGAGCCGCTCAATCGCGCCGTCCAGCGCCTGCCTGGCGTCGGTCACGGCCGCCGCTGCGTCCGCTATCTTGCGCTCCGTGGGATTACGCAGCTCCTCCAGGGCCTCGCTCGCGCCCCTGAAGGCGATCTCCGCGTCACTAACCGACGCCTCGGCCCGTGCCAGGATCTCACCGGTCGGCACCAGCAGCTCGTCCAGGGAGATACGTGATTCGTCGAGGGCGATTCTTGCGTCGGTTACTGCGGTTTCCAGGCGGGCCACATCCTCGGCCAGGGGCGGCTCTAGAATGCTCTCAAGCGCCTCCTCCGCGTCTCTGAGGGCGATTCTTGCGTCGGTTACTGCGGATTCCAGGCGGGCCACATCCTTGGCCAGGGGCGGCTCCAGAATACTCTCATGAGCCTCCTCAGCGTCCCTGAGGGCGACCCTGGCACCAGCCGCGGCCACCTCTGCCTGGGCCAGCGAGCGCGTGTAGGAATCGACGACCCCGGCCAGCGCCTCCAGGGCCACGGAGTGGGACACCCTGGCGTCGGCGACGGCCGCCTGCGCCTGGGCCAGGTCAAGGTCGGTCGCGGCGCTCACAACATCGGCCAGCGCCTCCTCGGCGTCGCGCAGACCTACCCTGGCCTGTGCCACCGCCTTCTCGAGATTCGCCACAGTCTCGTCGTCCAGCACGACCAGGGGCTGTCCCTGCCGCACCTGCTGTCCCTCCTCAATCAGCACACGACCGACACTGCCCTGTGTGCCGAAGGTGAGGGCTTCGCGGTCTGGGTAGATGAGCGTCCCGCTGATGGAGACGTCATTGACCAGATCGCCCCGCTGCACGGGGATGATCGACTGATCCTCCTCGAGGGCGCCGCCATCCCCGTCACGGAGCAGTATGTACCCCCCAAAGGTGCCGCCACCCATGGCCACGAGCACTATCACGAGGGTAGCCAACTGCCACATCTTCAGTGTTCTCAGCGCATCCATCATCGATTTCACTTCCTCATTTTCCGGTCCCATGGAGCGGTTCTTGAAGACGGTGTTAGGTCTAGGGTGTTGGGTATGAGCCCATCACCTGAAACCCATCACCCAACACCCTCCCGGGTCACCGGTAGCTCGAATATGAACCTGCTTCCCTGTCCCTTGACGCTCTCCGCCCGAATCTCTCCGCCGTGAGCCTCGACGATCTTCTTCGCAATGGTGAGACCAAGCCCGGCGCCGCCCGTTGCCCTGGTCCGGGACGGGTCGGCCCTGTAGAACCTATCGAACACGTGCGCAATGTCCTCGGGCGCGATGCCGTCCCCGCCGTCCGCCACGGTCACGACGACGCGGCCCTCCGACACCCCGGCGACGACATTCACCTCGCCACCCGAGGACGAGTGGCGCACAGCGTTCTCCAACAGGTTCCCCAGAACCTGTGAGATTCGGGTCCGGTCCATCAGCAGCATCGGCAGCTCGTCGGGAATGTCGATGCGAAGCCCAACGGCCAGCGATGAAGAACGGGCCCGGAAGCCCTCGACAGATCGCCGTATGACTTCGTTGAGAGACTCCATGTCCAGGTCCAGTGCAAAATCTTCGGCCTCGGTCTGCGCGAGAAGTCTCAGATCCTCGACCAGCCGGCCCAGATGCATGGTCTGCGCGTGCACCGTATCCAGGGTCGCCTGATCAGGCTCCAGCACCCCGTCGCGCATCGCCTCAACATAACCCTGAATATTCGACAGCGGCGTCCGTAGCTCATGAGCTACGTCGGCCACCAGGTTCTTGCGCTGCTGCTCAGCCTTCTCAAGACCCGCTGCCATCGAGTTAAACGAGTGCCCGAGTTGCCCCACCTCGTCATTACCGGGCGCCGGGACTCGTTGAGACAGATCACCGCCGCCCAGACGCCGTGCAGCCGTGCTCAGCGCCCTCACCGGCGTCAGGGTCCTGCGTGAGAGTATCGAGACCACGAGCAGGCCTCCCAGGCCTGCGGCAATGCCTGCATAAATCAGGGATCGGTTGATTGCCACGACAAACCGGGACAGACGGGGTTCAGGGAACTCTTCGAACCCATCGCTGTCCTGGACCAGGAAACTGCCAACATCGCCGACCTGGCCACGAACCGACTTGAACCGCTGATCGGGCCTGCCCATCTGCCATGGGCGACCCGAGCGGAGCTGCGAGTCCCCCACAATGCGGCCCCGGATGTCCGCGACTACGATGTGTCTTCCAAATAGTCTTCCCACCGTCTCAGCCACAGCCTGGGCGCTCTCCCAGTTCCCTGACACCGAATAGCTCCGTAGCATAATTTGCTGTATTCGATCAGAGCGTGCCTGATCGACGTCGAGCTGCAACCGCTCCACCGCTCGGTCAGCGGAGTAGCCGATATAAGCACTAACCGCGCCCAACGTCAGAACAAGCACGACCGCGAACCCGGCGACCAGACGAAACTGCAGGCTCAAAAACCAGCTACTCATTGCCGAACCTGTACCCTACGCCGTAGATCGTGTGCACGTACTGTTTCTTGCCCGGCGACGCCTTCTGGAGCTTGCGTCGGAAGTTGGAGATGTGGGCATCAACAGTCCGGTCGAAGCCGTCAAAATCGTAGCCGAATACCTGGTCGATAATCTGCTCACGGTGGCAACTCATAGTCCACAGAATATCACGATCGCGGACGAGTTAAGGACATTCCTGGGGCGCGAGATTGAGCTGGTGGTGGCGAC
>CAJWER010000365.1 GCA_913030785.1 uncultured Chloroflexota bacterium
ACCGGGTCGCCGTGATGTACGAGGGCAAGATCGTAGGTGTCTTCGACAGTGCGGATGCCGACCGAGACAAGATCGGCATCCTGATGGGCGGCCACCAAGATGCGGACTCTCTACGGTGAGGTCCTTCCGGCTTGAACGGCAACTAGACCTCGATCCTCGCCGCGCAGCCCTCTGCCGAGTAGCTGGAGCGCTTTGCGCTCTGGTGTTAGGTGCGCTGGTCCTCGCCGTCACCGGACGCAATCCGGCGTGGATCCTCTGGCAGGCACTGGACGCGATCTTCAGTCGACAGAGAGGAATCGAGGGCGTCGCACTCCGGGCAATACCGATACTCATGACCGCACTTGCAGTCGCTTTGTCGTTGCGTATGCGCATCTGGAACATTGGCTCCGATGGCCAGTTCCTAGCTGGAGCCTTTGCCGCCGTCGGTGTCGGAATCAACCTGGACGCACCAGGGTGGGTGATGTTGCTTGCTATGGCCGCGGCCGGCACGCTTGCGGGGGCAGTATGGATTCTCATCCCTGCGCTGGCACGCGCCTATTGGGGTGTCAACGAGATCATCACCACACTCCTGCTGAACTTCGTGGCCGTACAACTCTGCGCTTGGGCCGCCCTGGGCTTTTGGAGGGACGAGGGTGCCTGGGCGATCCAATCCACCGAAGCGATTAAAGACACCCTTCCGAAAATTCCGGGGACGGAGTCTCTTACCATCGCGTTGCTTTTCCCACTGGTCATTGCCGGTGTGCTCTGGTGGGTCTTTCGTTCGACGAGGGCCGGCTACGAAATCGACATGATTGGAGGGAACCCGAAGGCGGCCGCCTTCGCTGGGATAAACGTTCCCCGGCGAGTTGTCGCCGTGATGTTGGTAACTGGTGCTATTGCAGGATTAGGAGGGATGATCCACCTGGCAGGTTCGCCAGGGGCACAGCAACTCAACTCAGGATTCTCAGCGCAGTACGGACTCTCCGGGTTCATCGTCGCGGCCATCGCCGGCGGGTCGTTTCTGGGCTTGGTCGTTGGAGGATTCCTGATTGCTGGCATGTTCTTCTCCGGCTTGGTCCTGCAGACCCGAGGACTGTCGGTCTATATCATTCTCGCCCTCTACGGGATCATCCTCATCGGTGTCGCGGTCGGAGAGATGGCGGCTAGATACCGATTGGTTCGCGCCGAATCTGAGGTAGCAGCTAGGAGATCGACGTGATCTTTGGAATGGTCGATAACGCCCTCCTCAGTCTTGTCAAGGTGGCAATACCAGCTAGCACCGTCGTAGTCCTGTGTGCCCTTGGCATCATGCTCGCCGAGCGGGTGGGCGTGTTGAATCTCGGCCAGGAAGGTTTGATCGGCATCGGTGCGGTCTACGCCGTGATCGCAGCTACGGACTGGGGAGTCGGTAGTCCGTGGATCTCGATGCTGGTCGGGATGGTTGCAGCTGCCACGGCCGGAGCCATCTTTGCCGTCGTTGTCGTGGTATTTCGCGCGAACCAAGTCCTGGCAGGACTTGCCTTGGCGATCGGCGGGATTGGTTTATCCAACCAGTTGGGCGTGAACCGCAATGGGACTCCTATCAGGACGCTTTTCGCGGAGATCAATCCTGGTGGAAGGTTTACCTCCAACGCGTTCCTGGAAACCTTCTTCTTCCATGACCCCGTCGTGTACGTCGCCTACATCCTCTTGCCGGCTGCTTTCTGGTTCCTTCTGTTCAGAACACGACATGGAATGAACATGAAGGCGGTCGGAGAAAACCCGGCCTCGGCCGACGCCGCCGGGGTGAACGTCACCTGGGCACGCATTGGCTACTCGGTCGCTGGAGCCTCACTCGCCGGCGCAGGCGGCGCATACATGGTCTTGAGTTTCACGCCGATGTGGGCCCCAGACATTGCACGCGGACGGGGTTGGATCGCCCTAGCGGTCGTCATATTCGGAGCGTGGCGGCCTTTCCGAGTCGTAGCTGGAGCGCTTTTGTATGGGGCCATGATCTCGCTTGGAATGACGGCGCAGGCCAGGAACTGGAACCTTCCGTTCCTGGGGCCTCGGGATCTGAGTTTCTTCCTGTCAATGATCCCCTACCTGGTCACTATCGTGGCGATCCTCATTCCGGCCGGTGCGGCAAGATTCGGTCGCCGAGTCCGATCTACAAGCGCGCCTGGCGGCCTTGCAGTGCCCTATTCGCGAGAGGAGCGTTGACCTCCTCGACATGCATGCACTCTTGAGGACAGGTCCCGCTGCTGGCAACGCGTAGGACAGGAGCAGGACATGAGTTATGAGCAACCCGTGGAGGCTGGCTGTTACATAGACGCTGAGTGGGTCTCCACCCCTGCGACGTTCGAGGTGACGAACCCGGCCACCGGTGACGTGGTAGGCGTCGCGGCAGATGCAGGCCCGGAGGTGGCCACGGCGGCGATTGGTGCCGCCCATCGTGCCGTTGGGGACTGGGCCGACAGCACGGCCGAGGCCCGGGCGGTGGTGATCCGTCGGATTTCCGCCGAACTGCTCGCCGAGTTGGACCACATCGCCGACATCATCGTCGCCGAACAGGGCAAGCCTCGTGGCCAGGCCCTGTTCGAGGTGCGCTACGCGACCCAGTGGCTCGACTGGTTCGCAGAGGAGGGCCGCCGCTCCTATGGCGAGGTCATACCAACCCACATTCCCGGCAAGCGCCTCATTGTCCAGCAGAAGCCCCTAGGAGTGGCCGTTGCCATCACCCCCTGGAACTTCCCAGTCGCCATGATCGCCCGCAAGCTCGCTCCGGCGATGGCTGCCGGCTGCACGATCGTGGTCAAGCCCGCCGAGCAGACACCCCTGTCGGCGGTCGCCCTGTTCGAGGC
>CAJWER010000366.1 GCA_913030785.1 uncultured Chloroflexota bacterium
GCCGGCCCGAGCAGGTGCTCGATTGCCTGGTGGGTCCGGTCGGTGAGGGCGGTGCCTCGGGTTAGCTCCTTCGCAGCCTGGACGAAGACTCCCTCTTTGGGCGGCAGGCCCATCGGCGCTTTGCCGCTTCGGATGGACTCGATGACCGCGTCGCGGACCCCGGCCTCTCTGGCCGCCGGCTCGTGGTGGGCCCACTCGTACTCGGCCCCCAGTTCTCGGGCCGTCGCCAGGATCGCTGTTTCACGCACAGCCGGGTCGAGCTTGGAGTTGTAGCGGATATACTCTCCCAGGCCCGCCACGGCACTGGCTGTGTCGGGGCTGTTCAGGAGTGCACGGAAGACGTTCAGGGCCCTGCCGCGGGTTCCGGCGATCTTGTCAAACACCTGCTGTCCGGCTTCTGACAGGTCCTCTCTCGACTTCAGGGGTACTTTTGCCAATGAATGGCTCCTTTCAATATGGAGACCGGGAACCTAAGGGGTGAGACCCCTCTGGATTCCCGTATGGGGAATCTATTTGAAGTGGTCCCAGCCTCCACGACCGACTGAAATTTCGTCGCCGTCGGCGTTCAAAACTCGGACACCGCCGCCCTCGCGCACCTGGCCAATCGGGGTCACCGTTGCGTCTAGCTTCCTAGCGGCCTCCGCCACCGTCTCGGCTGGGGCTGCGAACGCCAGCTCGTAGTCCTCGCCGCCCGATAGGGCCAGACTGAGCCAGTCGTCGGGGAATGCGCGCTTTAGCCGGTCGTCGACCGGGATCTGGTCGGCCCGCAGGTCGGCGCCCACGCCGCTGGCTGCGCAAAACTTGCCGAGGTCGTCCACGAGGCCGTCGCTTATATCGATTGCAGCCGACACCCCTATAGCCCTCAGGGCGTAGCCCTCGGCCACCCTCGGCGAAGGACGGTTGTGGGCATTGTGTAGGAACGCTTCAGCCTTGCCGTCTACGACAAGGCCGTCTCTAAGGGTCCGTAGCCCGCCCGCGGACGACCCGAGGCTCCCGGTTACCGCAATGATATCGCCCGGCTCGGCCGCATCGCGTGTCAGGAGTGGTCCTTCGCCACCCGCGCTTCCGGTCATGGCCACCGTGACGAAAAACGTGGGGGAGCGGACGACATCGCCGCCGACAACCGCGCCGCCATTCGTTGCACAGGCGGAGGCTATGCCACGGTACATCTGCTCCAGACCCTCGACGGGCAGGTCGTCGTGAAGGCCGAGGCTTACGACGGCGTACATCGGCATGCAGCCCATGGCTGCGACATCGCTCTGGTTGGTGGCCATCGCCTTCCAGCCCAGGGCCTCCCAGCCCGTCCAGTCCAGGGAGAAATGCACCCCTTCGACCATCGTGTCGGTGGTGAGGATCGTAGCTGAGTCGGAGCCCCGCCAGGCAGCTGCGTCGTCGCCAATCGAGAGCAAAAGGTCGCCGCTTGCCGTTGGGTCGTGCTCCGCACCCAGGGCGCTGGCCAGGAGGCCTATGAGTTGGAACTCGCTAAGGTCCTTTACAAACAATTTACGTGGACTCATAGTGGTGCCTCACCACGCCTAGATCAGTCGCTGTTCGCATTGCACACCATGAACGATTGACGGTGGTAAACTTCTCGGCGACGGTCGTTGCCCGGGCGAAAAGCCCGCGAGGGCCGTATACTGCGGCGAAACGGGTGCATCCATTGTTGCCCCGGCATGGTACCATATGCTATATTCAGTAGCGGTTTTCGATTGGTTGAACGGTAAACGAAACGAGGGGTCAAGGCATACCTAAAGAATATCGGATAAACGCACGGATACGCATCCCCGAAGTTAGGCTCGTGGACGAGGATGGCAAGCAGCTTGGGGTGATGCCCACACGCTCGGCCATCGATCTTGCTGAAGAGCGAGGCTTGGACTTGGTGGAGGTTGCGCCCGCGGCCCGTCCGCCCGTGTGCCGGATCATGGACTACGGGAAGTTCAAGTACGAGGCCACTCGTCGGGAACGCGATGCCCGTAAGGAGAACAAGGCCCACGGCGCGAACAACGAGTTGCGAGAGGTTAGGTTCAAGACCCGTATTGGGGAGCACGACCGAAACGCCAAGACCCGGGTTGTCAGGCGGCTGCTGGATCAGGGGGCGAAGGTCAAGGTAAGCGTTATGTTCCGGGGTCGGGAGATCACCCACCCCGATGTTGGGATGAAGGTCTTGAAGCTCGTAGCGGAGGACCTGAAAGAAGATGCGCGCATGGAAAAGAATCCGACCTTCGAGGGACGCTTTTTGACCATGACGCTGACCCCGAACCCGTCGGCGAAGAAGAAGGAGCCCACAGTTGCCGAAGCTTAAGACACACAAGGGCGCAGCAGCCCGATTCCGGGTGACCGGAACCGGCAAAGTGCGCCGCATGAAGCGTCACCAGAGCCACCTGCGACGCAAAAAGCCCAAGAGCGTCAGGCGGCTCTACAAGAAGGTCCTAGAAGTGAGCAAGGGCACCGAGGGCCATCTCAAAAAGCTGCTGCCCTACGGCCCGCCCAGATAGTTCCGCATATCCCGACGGATTTCACCGATCACTAGGAGACGACCGTGACTAGAGTTGCAACAGGCACCGTCCGGAGACGGCGCCACAAAAAGCTCCTGAAGCAGACCAGGGGCCACAAGGGAGTCAGGCGCACGTTGTATAGGCGTGCCCACGAGTCGCTGATCCACGCCTTGCAGTACTCGTATGCCCATCGAAAGAAGAAGAAGGGCGACATGCGGCGTCTGTGGACCATTCGCATAAACGCCGGTGCACGGGCCAACGATTTTACGTACAGCAAGCTAGTCCACGGACTGAAGCTGGGCGGCATCGAGGTCGA
>CAJWER010000367.1 GCA_913030785.1 uncultured Chloroflexota bacterium
AGATCGAATGACTCACGAACGCATTTTCGAACCGCATGCCACGCCGAGCCAGCGAGTCGATGTTCGGCGTTTTGACAATTGGATTTCCGTAGCAGGCGAGCGTGCTGGTCGTCTGGTCGTCGACGAAGAAGAAGACGATGTTCGGACGATCGTCGGCGGCACGCGGGCTTGAGTTCGGGAGGAGCACACACGCCGCGAGGATCGCGCCCGCGGTGAACAAGAGGAGGAGGGCTTTGACCATGGCGGAGACCCTAGCAAAGGGCGTCGGCGTGGCGCGCGCTCCTCAGTCCGCAGTGGGGAGGGCGGCGTCGAGGGTGAGGAGGGCGTAGCTGGTGGCGAGGAGGCAGAGTCACTTGTGCACGCCTGAACAATACCGAGGGCGAGAATCGCTGCGACAAGTGTCATACCAACAAGGAGATTGCGCCTCATAACGTGTCCTCCAATGGCCATTGATGAGCCCTGTCTGGGGCCTAGAGCTAACAGTATACTTGCTAAACATTTTGTAGACGGCAAATAGGCTATGCAGTTTCTCGACATTCGTCCAGGGAGCCACCATCTTGGCACCGTACCGTAATTCAGTCGTTGGTATCGGTCTCGTGGCCGTAATGTTGGTGCTTCTGACAGTCGCGATCCCATCTGTCTCGGTGGCCCACGACATTGCTTCGGACGTCACAATCCAAGCTTTTGTTAAACCCGAAGGGCAGCGGCTCTATTTCCTGGTCAGGGTTCCGCTGGAAGCCATGCAGGACTATGAGTTTCCACAGTTTGACCGGGGTTACATTAACATCGAAGCCGCTGATTCAATGCTACGTGACGCGGCCATTTGGTGGATTGCAAACGCCGTAGACTTGTACGAAGACGGAGCCCGACTTGCTGAGGGAGAAATAGCTGCGGTCCATATTTCGCTTCCGTCCGATAGGTCCTTTCGTTCTTATGAAGAAGCTTTCGCCAATGTGACTGGACCGTCGCTGCCGGGACGCCCCCAGCTTCCCTGGGAACAGGCTTTGCTCGATGTGTTGTTCGAATACCAGATCGAAAACGACACGGCCAGGTACTCCATAGACCCCAAATTTGCTCGCCTCGGCATTCGTACTACGACAGTCGTCCGCTTCAATGCGCCGGGCAAACCAGAACGGGCCTTCCAGTTCAGCGGTGATCCGGGTCTTGTGAACTTGGATCCAAGTTTTTTCCAGGCAGTCTTTCGGTTTGTCGAGCTTGGTTTCTTTCACATCCTCGATGGGCTCGACCACCTGTTATTCCTGCTCTGTCTTGTGATCCCAATCCGTGCCTTCCGCAGACTAGTGCCGGTTGTTACTTCCTTTACAGTGGCGCATTCGATCACACTAATCGCTTCGGCATCAGGTTTGGCGCCGAACTCGCTATGGTTCCCGCCCCTGGTGGAGATGTTGATTGCGCTATCAATTGTGTACATGGCGCTCGAGAATATCGTCGGAGCTAACATAGGCCGCCGCTGGTTGATTGCCTTTGCGTTCGGCCTAGTGCACGGCTTTGGTTTCTCATTCGTGCTGCGCGAGACACTGCAGTTTGCTGGCTCGCACCTGATTACTTCATTGCTCGCTTTCAACGTAGGAGTAGAGATCGGCCAGCTCTTTGTCTTGGCATTGGTCGTCCCGGTACTGGCCTGGGGTTTTCGCCGCGCTGTTGCCGAGCGAATGGGAACAATCCTTTTATCCGCCTTGGTGGCACACAGTGCCTGGCATTGGATGAGCGAGCGCTGGGCACAATTGCGAGAGTACACATTCTATTGGCCGGCGCTGGACATGGAGTTGTTCGAGGCCATGACGCGCTTTGTTATGCTTCTGATGTTTCTTGCGGGTACGGTTTGGCTACTATTCCTACTGTTCGGGCGGAGAGAGAAGCCTGGTCGCACGGACTCAGAGCCGAGACCGGTGGAGGAGTGAAACCTGGCTTTATGAGGTGCGAAGGAACTGGGGTCGCACCAGGGCAGGTGTCGCAGAAGTGCGACAGCCTGTAGACGTTGAAGCGATCTCCCGTTAGGATGCTGAATTTGAGGTTGCTTGCCTAAAGCCCAGTTCGTCTGTCGGAGGTTTGCAATGACACGTTTACGTGGACTCACGTTGGTAACTACGGCCGCTTTCCTGATTACTCTGGGAGTAGCCGTATACGCCCAGAACGATGCCCCGGGCGCCTATCATACCGCCGAAGGTATATGGGGCCAGCTACCCGAGGGGAGGACATGGGGCGCAACGAGCGCCGTGTATCCAGCTCGTGATGGTAGTGGTGACATCTGGGTTGGGGAACGCTGTGGCGCTAACAGCTGCGCTAACAGGCCGGATCTCGATCCAATTTTGCGTTTTGCTGCGGATGGTGAACTGAGGTACAGCTTCGGTGCTGGAATGATCCTCTGGCCGCACGGGATGTTTGTCGACGCCGATGGCAACGTGTGGATTACGGATGCAGTTGGGTTTGGTGCCAATCCGCGACCTGAGATGGGACACGTAGTCCTGAAGTTTAGCCCGAGAGGTGAATTACTCATGACGCTCGGCCAACCAGGGGTAGCCGGAGATGGGGAAGATACTTTCCGGCAACCATCCGATGTTCTGGTCGCACCGAACGGGAATATTTTCGTCGTGGACGGTCATGGGGCTGCCGGCAACAATCGTGTTGTGAAATTCTCCAGTGACGGCACATTCATTATGGAATGGGGTCAGACTGGCTCAATTGCTCCAGGTTCATGTTCTGAATCTGGCTGATCTGAGCATCAAGGTTCATCAGCGCCGAGCGGCCCTGAATCTCCTGTTCGCTCATCGTCGCAATCTGGT
>CAJWER010000368.1 GCA_913030785.1 uncultured Chloroflexota bacterium
CGAATCGCCCGCAACGAGTAGATTGCATCCCCCAACGACATGTTCAATTTGCCCTTTTTGTCAACCGCCACCGAGTACTCCTTGATCATCTGATATCACCCTCTTCCACACGACCAGTGAAATCTATTCCAAAACCACGTCAATGGACAATCTGTTGCCCAAAGTAAATCATGCACAAATATGACAAACCTTGAGGCCACACGGAATCACCCACGAATCCACACATAGCTCTGCTAGACTTCGATCTGGCCTTTTTTTCAGGCTGATTCCTCATACTTTGACCATTAGAAATAGATCACATTGCCAGAAATTCTCTCCGCAGATGACGTGCGCTACGTCGCCTTGCTGACACACCTCTCGTTGACTGACGATGAAGTCAACTCAATGCGGTCACAACTCTCGACCGTCCTAGATTTCTTCCAGACGCTGCAGCAGGTCGACACCTCGGGTGTTGAGCCAACTGGCAGCCCCACGGATGTTAGTACCGTAATGCGAGACGACGAGCCAATACCGTCACTATCCCGTGCAGAGACCCTGGCGAACGCCCCACACACTGAAGACGATTACGTTCGCGTGCTGCCAGTACTTGGCACCTAGCGGACCGCGCCCCCTTGATTCCATCGATGATCGCGTCGATAACCCGGAGATAACTACGTGACCTCAGGCCACATCTTTAAGACAGCGCACGAAGCGCGCGACCTCATCCGAAGCGGCGACGTATCCAGCGTCGAGCTCACACAGTCCATCCTCGATCGCATCGAGCAGGTCGACGGCGATCTGAACAGCTACATCACCATCACAGGCGAGCGGGCGCTTGAGCGGGCCGCCGAAGCTGATACAGGCATTGCAGCAGGCGATATCGATGGCCCGTTGGCCGGTGTACCGGTGATGGTCAAAGACAACATGGCCACGATGGGCACCCTCACCACTGCTGGCTCGCAGATCCTCAAGAACTTCGTACCCCCGTACGACGCTCACGTTGTTGAGCGGCTCAAAGACGCGGGCGCGATCATTCTCGGCAAAGGAAACCTGGACGAGTTCGCAATGGGCTCCTCCAACGAGAACTCCAGCTACCCCCCGACCCGAAACCCCTGGGATACTACGCGCGTACCTGGCGGCTCCAGCGGTGGCCCCGCGGCTGCCGTCTCCGCGGGTGAAGCATTCGTCTCACTGGGCTCAGACACCGGCGGCAGCATTCGCCAGCCTGCATCCCTCTGTGGCGTGGTCGGCATGAAACCCACATACGGTCTCGTCAGCCGCTACGGCCTGCTCGCATTCGCCAGTTCGCTCGACCAGATCGGCCCGTTCAGCCGGGATGTCACAGACGCCGCCAACACCCTCACCGTCATCGCAGGGTACGATAAGAGGGACTCCACATCCTCCCCCAAATCCGGTGGCAACGACTACACGGCAGGACTAACCGGGGATATCTCCGGCATGAAGCTGGGAGTGCCAAAGGAGTACCTCGTCGACGGTATCGAGCCGGGAGTGCGGGCGGCATATCAAGAGTCGCTCAAGGTTCTCGAGGGCCTCGGTGCAACGCTGGAAGAAACCAGTCTTCCACTGACCGACCAGGCCCTCGCCGTCTACTACATCATCGCCCCATCAGAGGCGTCAGCAAACCTGGCCCGCTACGATGGTTTCAAGTACGGCCACAGCTCCGAAATTGCAGAGAACGCCTGGGAGGTCATGGACATGACCCGTGGCGAAGGCTTCGGTCCAGAGGTGAAACGCCGCATCATCCTTGGCGGCTACGCACTATCGGCTGGCTACTACGACGCCTACTACAAGAAGGCGCAGCAGGTTCGGACACTGATTCGGCAGGAGTTCGCCGGAGCATTCGAGAAGTTCGATGCGTTAGTCACGCCAACATCCCCCACCGTGGCCTTCGAAGCAGGCTCCCGAACCGACGATTTACTCGCCATGTACCTCAGCGACATCTGCACAATCCCGGTCAACATCGCCGGCCTCCCCGGCATCTCAGTCCCCGGCGGCTTCTCCGAGGGCCTCCCGGTTGGCCTGCAGATGATCGGCCCGCACTTCGGTGAGCAGTCCATCCTCAACACCGCATACGCATACGAGCAGGCGACCGAATGGCATAAGGTGCACCCGTCGATATGACCACGCTGATCCACACCCGCAGCGTACTCCTGCTCTTCGCCGTCGCGATGGCGCTGCTGGTGGCCTGCTCTTCTGACGACGACCCGGTCGACACAGCGACATCAACCCCGCCAGCGCTGCCCCCATCATGGCCGCAGGTCTACAGCGGCCCAGCGATCGCCAGCGGCGTTCCAGTACCTGAGGGATTCACCATCCTCGCCCGCATTGATGATTACGAATCACCCTCGGTCGTGACACTCCCCGGCCGCTATCTGGCCCTTCAAGTCGTTCCCTTCGAGCAGAAGTGGTGGGACAAGAAGATCCGGTTCTACATCGTGGGATCAGATGGCACTGAAGTTGAAGCCGCAGAATCTGCGCAATACCAGCAACGATTTCAACCAACTTCGGATCTACAGTTCGCATTGACGTTCCCGCGCCTGCCGTAGAAATGCCCCCATCGAACTCAGCGTGGTAACGGACACACCAAATCAAACTCATATGAAAGAGACGCTATGATCGCGGATGACGCCGACTCAATACTAATCGTAACCCCGCACCCGGACGATTCAGAGTCCGGTGCAGGCGGCACTATTGCCCGGTGGTGCGCAGAAGGCAAAAAAGTCGTCCTCGTCGTCTGCACAGACGGCAGCAAAG
>CAJWER010000369.1 GCA_913030785.1 uncultured Chloroflexota bacterium
TCCGCTTCAAGCTGGAAGACGTGGTCGGTCGCGTGCCATTGACCTGCCATCCTGCAGGCGAGCTCCGTCGTGCGCTACGACCTTGTGGCATCCAGACAGAGGACGCCCGCCCTTCGAGGGGTTGAAGTCCCATGTCCCCGCTTCAAGGTCGAAGTCATCCCACTGGGCTGACCTCAACTCACCGGGGCGTGGAAACAACAGAGCGGACAACTGGAGCGCGGCCATCGTCGTCGGTTCGCCGCCATACTTGTCGATGGCCCGTAGCAACTGCGCCAACTGTTCCGGGGATTCAGGAGCGGGGTGGTGCTTCTCCTTCTCTGGGCGAAGGGCGCGTCGGCCCAGGCCCTTGGCGGGGTTCGCCGTCGCCCGGCTGGTGACGATGGCATACTCAAAGACCTGGGAGCATACATCCTTCACCTTGTGCGCCGTCGGCACCTTGCCCGCCCGCTCCAGGCCCCGCAGGGCATTCAGGAGGCGTAGCGAGTCAATCTCCGCGATGGGATCGGTACCCAGATGCGGAAAGATGTACAGCTCAAGCCGCCGCAGGTTGCGATCGGCGTGCGCCCGTACGACATCGTGCCGATGCCGGTCCTCCCACCACTCACGAGCGACGGCCTCGAAGGTATTGGCCCCTGCAACCTTCTTACGTGCCTCCTGCTCCCGCCGATGGGCGACGGGGTCAATGCTCTGGGCCAGTAGGACACGGGCCTTGTCGCGCTCCTTACGGGCCCCAGACAGGCTCACCTTTGGGTAGACGCCCAAAGACATGAGCCGCTCCTTGGCCTTTCCCTTTGCGCTGACACCCAACCAGAAGCGGAAGTGCCAGTACTTGCCGCCCTGCTTGATGTGGAGGAACAGGCCGTCACCGTCGTGCAGTTTGTGGGCACGTCCCTCGAATTTCGCGGCTTTTATGGTGGGGTCCGAGAGTTTGTCCCGGCTGACCTTCGGCATTGGGGCCTCCGTGGAACGGGATACCCCGGATAGGCATCGTTACCGGGGTGATATCAGCTACCCCAATAGGATACCCCATATAAGAACTGAATGTCAACGGATTCCTGCGGACTGACCCGGAGGAGCAGATACAGAAAAGCCCCGTAACTCAAGGAGTTACAGGGCTTCTGCGGGATGTATTACTGGTGGGGCTGAGGGGAATCGAACCCCTGATCCGGGGATATCGACAAAAAACACATCCGCAACAGATCCATCACAGAACCACGACAACTCCCAACACATACTTGAGTTACCAACGTCGGGTGATGTCGGTCATGAACACATCGCGACATCTGACGAACACTTCTTGGACAGTTCTTTACATGAAAAGAATGTACCCAGCATGTACCAAGATGACCTCGATCAGGTCGTCAACGCATGGGATCAACTACCTGATGAGGTGAGGGCTAGCATCGTTGCCGCAGTGACGGCTTCGATCAAGGAGTAGGCTACTGGCGACGCCGCCAGAAATGCGCGTACACCTCTGCTGGGTGCAGAAGTATTAGGCACTTGCTAGTATATAACCATGTACAGTGGTGAAGCAGCCAGGCCGAGGTTCAGGCGGAACTACGTCTCACCAGATCGTCAGGATGAATTTCTTCGCTTCCTGAGCAGGAATGGCCTCAACGTGACGGCGGCTTGCCGTGCCACCGGTCTGGCGGGTACGGCGGGTGTCTATCTCCAGCGTAAACATGACGAGGAATTTCGTAAGCGCTGGCAGGGCGTTGTAGATCAAGTCCTCGACGACCTAGAAGAACGCCAGTGGCATGCTGCTGAGACCAATCCCACAGACCGCCGCTGGGTCCTCAACAGACGCCGTCCTGGCCGGTGGAAGAAACGCATCTCGACTCATATTAAATTTGTGGTTTCTCGAGGATGAAGGACACGCTTTGAATTGGTGTGGCAAGAAACCAACTATCTCATCCTTCCTATCTCGCCGCAGCAAGCCAGAGTCGGAACTCCAGAGCGAGAGGGCAGGATGGTGCGGTTGCTTGCCGAAGTTTTCGCTGGAACGCCAGATAGGCCAACCCATCCTGTAACTTACTCCAGGCCCCGTCAGGCAAGCAGTTGAGAGCGGATTGGTAGGTAGGATCTCGCCCCAGTTCGGCGAGAACGATGCGATCGATGGGTATGTGAGCAAGTGGTTCCACCCAATCCAAGCCGGGGACTCTGCTGCCAATCGCATACTTCACAGACATGTTGATCCACTTCTGTGCCTGTCCCAAGGTGAGGCCCGTTCCCTCAATAGTTGGATCGGTTGCTGAGATCAAGTCTACCATCGCGTTGGCATGCCAAATGTCGAATGACCGCGCACTCAGGCGCTTGTTCTGGAGGCCGCCTACGGCATCCACGATACTCATCAGTCCTGCAGTGCGTCTTTGTTCTCTGCGAGCAGCCGGATCGCGGGCCAGTCCTGCTCCGAGATCTTTCCTTTGCCGTTGGTGGTCCGTTCCAGCGTGGGGTCGTGAATCAGCACGGGAATTCCGTCGCGGCAAAGGTGAACGTCGGTTTCGATCACGTCCGCGCCCTGCACAAGGGCCGTTCGGAAAGAGAGAAGCGTGTTTTCCGGTGCGGAGCCGGCCGCGCCGCGATGACCGAGTATCACGGGCTGTTGATGTGGGAATTGAAAGAAGGGGTGCACGATCGCGTACGGTACCATGGGGCCGGTCGGCGAACCGCCGGGCCTTACACCGGTCCAGGACCCGGTTTGGGCACGGCACAGAGCGATCGGGGGCAAGTCGTG
>CAJWER010000370.1 GCA_913030785.1 uncultured Chloroflexota bacterium
AGGCGCTGGCCATCTCGAACAGATCTCTATGGAGCCATTCCCGCGCGAAGGAGGCCATGGGCATGGCGATGGCTGACTGGAGCAGCCGCCAGTCGCGAACCCCTAGATGTCCTCCGTACCGCTCTATCTGGTCCACATGCACCCCGGCTACATCGGCCAGTGAGAGGAATATGGGGTCGGGTGCTGCCAAGTCTACTCTGCGAGCCTGCGCAGCACCTCGCCGTGAGCGGCGTTCACCTCGTCGAGCGCCGACACAACCCGGTCGGTCTCGGACGCGTCGCGCACGGGGGAAATCACAAGACTCTGGCCGTCAGTAGCAATTGATAGAGGCGTGTCCATGTCTATATGCAGGATTTCGAGCAGCGCCTTGTCGATAATCAAGGCCGAGCTATTCCCGTGAGTCGTGAGTTTTTTTATCACAGAGGACACCTCCGTAGCCACATTGTAAGAACATTGTACTACTAACGTGTCTCGCCCAAAACCGACCCGGCTATACGAAGCGGATGGAGTAGAGGTCGGCCTCCTTCATGTTGACCCGCAGCCGCACCGTCTTGCCTGCTATGGCGCTCAGGTTCGCCCCGCCGTCCCACTCCACGGTCCGCTCGATTTCGTCGCCGAATATCTCGCCGCTGGATAGAGTGGTCTCGCCGTCGTCGATCTCGAATCGCGCGTGGCCGACGACCGAGGTCGAGTAGTTCATCACCAGGCTGGAGCCTGCAAAGGTGAACGGCTTTGTGACGAATTCTCCGCCACCCCAGCCTGCGTTGACCGAAACGAACCCGTCCGTGCGCAGCACTCCACGCCGGGTGCGTGACGAGGCATGACGCCAGTTTTCCACGTAGTATAGCGATATCTCGCCTGGGCCGGTCGGGACGACGCCCGTGCCAATCGCCATGTTCCGCTCATTCCAGTTGTCGGGATCGAGGCCGGGCCGGATGAAGCCCTCCATAAAGCGTCGGTCCCAGTGCAGCGTGTCCCGGCTGGTCATGAACGTGGCCTCCGAGAGCCCGTGAGCGTCGGCGTCCTCGAAGAAGGTCCTGTTCGTGACGAATCGCTTGGGGAACATCAGGTAGATGTGAGGTGCGCGGAAGTAGGGCGTGGCGGCGTTGGTGTAGAGGTGCTCCGGGTCGGAGTCGCCCATATCGATCATCTCGAAGTCGGACCAGTTCACGAAGTCCTTGGAGACCGAACGGCGTATGGTCCGATAACCGCTGCCCAGACGGGTATGGTCAGTGTGCAGCTGAGGGGGCGTCGGCAGCCAGCCACGTGCGAAGAGCTCGTACTGCTGCTCCAGGTCATTCCAGAAAGAGATATTGGGCGAGTCGAACATGGGCCAGTTGTCGTCCGGCGCCACGATCAGGGGATCGGACTCGACGACATTCCAGTGGATGCCGTCGTCCGAAACCAGGCCGCGCAGCGTACTGCGGTCCCCAACCTTCTCCGGCCCCTTGGCGATGGCCTTGTAACGCTCCGAGTCCGGCGTCCCGGGCCTGCCGTCGATGAAGACACTCAGGTTGTGACAGACCGTGGAGTCCATCAGGATGTTGTTGTCGGTGGAGCCTTCGAACTCGTACAGACCCAGGCTGGGCCGCTCCCAGTTGATCCCGTCAGTGCTTTCAGCGTAGGCGACGGAGTAAAACGGTTTGGAGCCTAGTGATTGCCTGTCGATTGCGGCGCTTCTGGTATCGGTGCCTGCCCGGTACCACATGCGGTACCTGTCGCCGTCCTTGATGATCACGGGGCACCAGGTCGCATCTCCCTCCCAGCGTCGATCGTGCTGAAGCGCGATCTCCCGAGCCACCGGCTTGTGCAGCTTGAGGTCGGCGCCGGCCATCGAGTCGATCAGGTAGTCGTCGACAAAGAGCTCAAGCCTGGAACTAATATCAATCGCAGAGCCGGTCATGGGGGCCTCCAAGCAAGGCGTCCGTAGGCGCTAAGCCTATCTTGTTCGAGGCAAGATTGGAATGGGGGCGAGGGTCGTTGGGACTGCTTAGGATTCACACAATCAGCATTGCGTCGCCGAAGCTGTAGAAGCGGTAGCCTTGAGACGCCGCTTCCTGGTATGCCGATAGCAGGCGGTCGCGGCCCGCTAGGGCGCTGGTTAGCATTAGTAGTGTGGATTTGGGCAGGTGGAAGTTGGTGACTAGGGCGTCCACCAGGCGGAAGCGGTGGCCGGGGTATATAAAGATGTCGGCCCAGCCTGAGCCTGGCGACAGTAGGCCGTCGGCTGTTTGGGATCCAGCCTGCTCCATCAGCCGCACCGCCGTCGTGCCAACGGAGATTACCCTGCGGCCCTGGACCTTTGCCCGGCCAATGGCCTCAGCAACGTCGAGGCTCAGTTCCCAGTACTCCGGGTGCATTTTGTGGGACTCAGGATCGTCCACGGTTACCGGGCGGAAGGTGCCGAGGCCGACGTGGAGTGTGACGAACACGGTCTCGACGCCCTGCGACCGTATCTTGTCCAGCAGTTCCGGCGTGAAATGCAGCCCCGCAGTCGGCGCGGCCACGCTGCCTTGCGTTTTCGCGTAAACCGTCTGGTACCGCTCAGGATCGGCCAGCGGCTCGTGGATGTACGGAGGCAGAGGCACGACCCCCAGCGCGTCCAGATGCTCTTCCCCGGACAGCTCTACGGTCCGGGATCCGTCCTCGTGGACTTCGACGACCTCGCCGGTG
>CAJWER010000371.1 GCA_913030785.1 uncultured Chloroflexota bacterium
GGTCTGCAAAACCCCTATTCGGCGGTTCGAATCCGCCCGTCGCCTCCAGCTCAGCATCGCAGTACGAAGGGGCTCCCGCACTTTTGGGGAGCCCCTCTACTTTGCACCATTCAGCCTGTTCTGCCCACTATTGCCCACTACGGCTCTCTGCGTGCCGTCTTGCATCGGTGGCACCGTGCTTCATCGTAGGTAAGAGTGCACCCCTTAGCTTTTGGCTCTCGGTGGTCTAAGATACCCGTGACTGACTTGAATCGACAATGTGTCATTTAGATTCAGCACCATGTCCATTCGCCCGTACGCCTGCGCTTCGCCCTCAAGGATGCCGACCTATTTGCATTCCGCTTCCGCGATGCGTAAAAGTTTCAGTGTGAAGACAGACGCCCCGGTACATATCGGAAAGGACCGCCAGCTATTCCTCGACGGCTTCTGGACGGCGTGTGCCAAGGCTCTGCCTCGGCTAGTTCCGTAGCTATGAGGCCGCGTGAGAGCCGCGCCTCGGCAGCCCCATGAGCGTGCGCCGCACCCCGCCCCCTTGGCGTGCGTAGCACCATTGACATGGAATCGGGCCGCCGGTACCGTGGTTTCGCTCACGGGGCGACCCGGACCCTAGTGAGACAAATCAGCGCGGGCGCCGGCCCCGGGGGATTCTATGTCACGCACCTCTCCTTTTATACTGTCGGCTACGGTGGATTTCCCCGACGACATGAGCCACGGCACCTACACGCCCGACCTGCTCGACCGGATGATGGTGCAGCTAAAGGAAATTGGGGTGACACGCGTCTACTGGCTCTACTACGGCGATGTGGACAAGGACTCCTACTGGGCCGGGGGTAACGAAGGGTTGGATAACCCAATCTTTCCGTACAGTCAGCAGACGTTCACAAATATCGGTGAGCCCTTGAAGGCGGCCGTGCCGTTTGCCCACGCCCACGGTCTGGAAATCTACGGTGTTCTCAAGCCCTACAATGGCGGAGCAGCCGCTACATATCCCGAGGGCGCAACGGAGAGCAGGGCGTCGACGGTGACGCGCATCGGCGGCCCCCTCATGAGCGCAATTCCCTTTGTAGAGCGGCACCCTGACACACGGGTGCGCCGGCGACCAGTTGAAGCGCCGCCCGACCTGGAAACGACCGCGATCCGCAAGATACGGCTGCTGAAGCGGGACGACTCGCCCACCCGGGTCCGGGGCGAGGACATCCAAATATGGACCAGCGAGAGCAATTTCAAGTATGAGCGCAAGCAGATCGACTTCAGCGTGACGGAGGCCGTGGAGCCCGCGCCGCGGGAGGTGCGGGACTACTACGGCGACCTGGTCACGGCGAAGGGCGCGTTGGTGCGGACTCTCACTATCGAGGGGCTGGACCTGTCGGACCGATTCATTGCGATCACGACCGGTTTGAAGGGCGAAGGAGACTTCGTTAACACCGCCGTGGGGATGGTGGAGGCGTACGGGTTGGGACCGGAGCCGCTGCCGGTGGTGGTTGCGACCCAGGGGGCGATATGGGTCCGACCCCGCGATTTCCGCGAGTACGGGCTCGACTTCGACTGCGGGCTTGGGACGTACGAGGTTCCGTTCGACGATCAGAACGACCGGAGGGACGATAGCAGCCGCTGGAGCTCGATGCTGACCGGGGGGCTGATAGCCTTCGCCCGCGGCAAGAACGAGTACCTGGCGGGCACCCCCTGCGAGGCCTACCCTGAGGTCAGGCGCTTGTGGTCTGGCTGGGTCCAGAGGATGATCGACGCGGGTGTGGACGGCATTGATGTCCGTATCTCGGCCCATGGGAGCCTGACGGACGAGTCCGCCGAGTACGGGTACAACGAGCCCATCGTCGAGGAGTTCACACGGAGGTACGGCGTCGGCCCGACCGGCAGCGCCACAGACCTGTCACGGCTGGCAGAGCTGCGCGGCGAGCACTTCACGTCGTTCATCCGGGAGACCAGTGAGTCGATACGTGGCGCAGGCGGCAAGATGCAGGTCCATGTGCACACCGAGGCCTTCCGCCCCGAGCCGTGCCATGGGCAGATGATGGGCTTTCCGGACAACATAGGCTTTGACTGGAGGTCGTGGGTGGAGGAGGGGCTGCTCGACGGGGTGACCTTTAGGATGAGCTGGTTCGAGGGTCTCGAGGACCCGCCCGAGAGCCCCCCGGACCGCAGCCGCCTGGTCAACGCGCTGGCCGAACCATACGCGAAGGAGTCCCTGGACACGCTGGTGGACGCCGGAGTTCCCGCGTACTTGAACCGCTACTTCCAACGCTCGGTGGGCGACGAAGAGTACCTATCCGACCTAGAGAAGGTCCAAGGCGACGAGCGATTCGGCGGCTTCGACCTGTACGAGTTCTCTGTAATGGCCCACGCAACGCCCGACGGCACGGCCCTGAACTCCTACCAGGGACGCATGGAGATGATCCGGGCCAAAGTAGAGGAGCTGGGCCTAGTGTAGGCGGCGCGGTGACCGGTGATTCCCCGCCGTCCCCCTTGACTCCCTAGGCTACACTGCCCCCAGAAGCAGGGTTGTACGTGGTGGGTGTCCAAAAATAGTGTCGTGATGCGCTGCAGTCAACCCACCGTTAAGGGTGAATCGGCTCTGCACGCCTGTATAGTGCGGTTGGAGCGGGAGACCGGATTCGAACCGGCGACAGCCTGC
>CAJWER010000372.1 GCA_913030785.1 uncultured Chloroflexota bacterium
TTCGAAGGACAGCCCGTTGCCGGGTGGGGCCTGATGGCTGTGAGATACTGGCGGCGAATGTAGAGGTCGGGTGGTCCGCTGCTCTCAGTACGTCCTGATCGAGAGTTCATCCCACTTGGCGAGCCACTCCCGTTCTGCTACGACACGCGTGGCATCAGCGCTTCTGGCGACAAAGCCGAATTTCTTGCCGCTTTCGGTGGCTGTTGCCGTTGCCTCGTAGCGCAGGTCCATCGACCACCGTACCGCATCCCCTCTATTTGGCAGGGCCCGGTGTGGTGTCAGCTGGGTGAAACACAGTGCATCGCCACGCTCCATTTCGATGGATACGCCCCGCAGCTTGTGCCACTCTGCCCGGTCGATCCCTTTGAATCCCGTCTCTTCATCCTGATAGTCGGCAAACAGCTGCCCCTCGTGTCCATTGGGCGCCACCTGTAGACAACTGTTGTGTTCTTCGACGGCCTGCAGGGGAAACCAGATGCTCAACACGTGCACGGCCTCGGCGTCGCGGTAGTATTGTGCATCCTGGTGCCAGGGTGTTTCCGTCCATTTCTGATCGGGGAGTTTTGGCCGGGCATTAAAGACACCGTGCACGGACAATTCCTGCGTCCCGAGCAGATCCGCCGCCAAGTCGAGTAGCGAAGGTTCCACGAGCAGGGCATACATGGCCGGACCCACCAGATCCCGCCTTGGGCTGCGCAGGTAGTGGGGTCGCCCGGCAGTTTCCCAGACCTGCACAAGGCGATGACCGAAGTCGAGATCCTGACGCGCGTCGTCGATCAGGCCCTGTTGCAACCACTCATCGATCTGGCGTTCACACCAGTCCTGTAGGATTGTGTCAGCCAGACGTAGGGCGGCCGAAGAGACCGTGCCACGGGCGTGGAGGTACCCATCCTGCGTGTACGCCGTCAGTTGTTCAGATGTTAATGTCATTTGTGAGGGAAATCTGGCGTCAGATGAAAAAAGTGCCAACCTTTTTCTCGTGAGATGCGACTATTAGTCAAAATAGGCATGAATCGATGACAGAAGAACAGCAGTTGATCGCCTCCTCCCGCTCTGGCGATCCCGAAGCATTCCGGCGCATCGTCGAACTGTACAAGGACGGCGTCATGGCCGTGGCTTTCTCCCGAGTCCGTGATCCGGACGATGCGGAGGATGTGGCACAGGTGACATTCGTCGAAACCGAATTCGTCAGACATTTCTCCAACAACTGATCTGCGCCATTGGGGCATCTATCCGAATCCGCGCTTGTGTTAGGCCTTGGAGACACTCGTGGCAGCAGTACGAACGGCCTCGCTCCAGTCATCCCATAACCCCGGACCCTCCACGCGTGGTGCCGGCGGTGGGGCGGCGGGCCCGAGTTCAAGTCCGTAGTGCTTCCCCACCGAGGGTGGCGGCGAGGGTTTCGGCCCTTTGACGTAACGGCCGTCGTATGCTCTGTCATACACAGACTTTTTGTATGCATCATATGTGATCATCTGTCGAATCTGCGGGGGGCTGCTGTAGTTCGGCGTCGCGGCGTGGTACATTCGCCCGTGCCACAAGACCACATCTCCCTCGTCACCGAAGAATTCGAAGGGCTCAATGTCTGCCAGGGCGTCCTTGAGACCTGGAGGTCGTGGCAGTTCGAATGCTGCAGCGCCGCTGTCCGGATGGGGCGGGTGCAGGATTGAATAGCAAGCGATGTCTGCGGAGCTCGGCTCTGCTTCGTAGAGCAAGCGGTGACTGCCGGGAAAGAGGCTGATTCCGCCCCCGTCCTTTGGCACCTTATCAATGTAGCCGCTCACCACCACTTGCACGGGCTCCGGGTCAATATGTGCGCCGGCACGCGCGGAGGCGGCCAGTGAAGGTGAAGCGTCCGTGCGATCTTGCGGCAGCACGCAGTAGACACCGCGTAACTCCTTGCCGCCCCAAACCGGCCAGCCACGCAGTCGGCTTCCACGAGGATCTGGATCGGCCGCGGAGGAGGTTACCTCTGGTGTCACAACTTCGCCCTCGCCGAGTAGTTGCTCGAACCACGGGAATACGCGACGTGGAAGCAAGTCGATCATGTCCTCGTCGCCGGAAAGCTCACGCAATCGCCAGCCGTAGTTACCGGTGCGATCATTCATGCCATCAGGCGTGCTTTGACGGTCCGTCTCCGGGATACCGTTCATCCAAGTTTTGGGATCGTCACGGCGCAAATGACTTGAGGTGTTTCCCGCCCACAGCCTGTCCCGTGCAGCAGCGCAAAGTTTGGGGTCGAGGATGTTTCGCTTAACGAGAAATCCGTTCGTGACAAACGCTTGGATCTCTTCGGTACTAAGGGCAGCCAGCGCTGTGTCCATGGGAATAACCTTCTTTCTACAATTGGGTGCAGAGTGCAGGGCTTATGAACGGTTAGTGAGGATAAGGGGTCTTATCGTGAGTCTGGTGTAAGTTTGGCAAGCAAATTTTGGTGCCGGAACCTGCGCCTGTTGATGAAAAGTCCTTTGGAAGTGGATCGCGACTCGTGTCGACACTCGCTAGGCGGGGCGGGGGGCTTCGCTCCGGGCACAGCCCTGTCCTGTGGCACCGTCAACTGCGTCGGCTCAGGCGGCAACGATTTCGGACATCTCAGGCGTAGGCTCTTTTTATTATCGCAAAAAAGGTTTGACATGAAAACCTGA
>CAJWER010000373.1 GCA_913030785.1 uncultured Chloroflexota bacterium
AGAAGGCGATGACGGTCTCCGAGTTGAAGGGGTTGGGATAGTTCTGTGCCAGCGCAGCGGTTCGGGGCAGAGCGGTCCCGCCGACTGCCTCTATGACGGTGCGCACTTCGTTGGCCTTGCCCGGCGTGCCGTCGATCACCGAGGTCCCCCAGCTCTCGGGCAGGGAATTGTCCAGACGCGGCGACAGGAGGGAGAGGGTGGACCCTTCGCCGTCGGTTTCCTGCGGCCAGGGCGACTCGTCGTCGTAGCTCAGCGAATCGACCAGGGCGCCGCTGGCATTGTAGAGCCTTACCAACTCCCCGCCCCGACTTAGACCAAAGCCAAAATTGCCGATGTAGTTCTCGACCTGCGGAAAAGCCTGGCGGAATTGGAAGGTGTCCCTGCACAGCACCAGATAACCGCCAGGGGCGATAAAGGTCCTGCCGGGAATGATGTAGGGTCGCCTATCTTCCTCGTCGTTAAAAACCCAGCCGGAGACGTCGACTGGCACCTCGTAGCCGTTGTAGAGTTCCACCCAATCTTCGACATCCAGATCATCCGGGGAATTGTAGTTGATCTCGTTGATGACGATGCGGTTGTCGGGACCGGAGCCGGCCAGGCCGGGTGAGCCGTTGAACTCGGAACTCGGCCGCCAGTTTTCTTGGCACTATCCGCAGCCCTCAGAGTCCCGGCAGCACTCTTCGGACAGAAATTCGAGCAGCGCATTCATCTTGTTGTAGTTGGCGGTGCAGCGTAAGACCCGGCCCTCGCGATTCTGGGTAACGAGTTCATTCTTCACGAGATGTGCAATGTGGTGCGATAGGGTCGAGCCCGGGATATCCAGGCGGCTCTGCAACTGGCCTACCGGCAACCCGCCAGGCCCAGCACGTACCAGCGCGCGGTAAACGCCGAGGCGGGTGTCGTTGCCCAGGCTTTCCAGGCAATGCGCGGCATCGGGTAATTTCATCGCGATCTCCTGTGCATATCTGGGCATATCTGGGACCTGCTTATTACCGCATACGTATTTCTATATATCTAGAAATAACGAAATGCTATTGGCGTCCATATAATATTTCGAATATTGTCGAAATCAAATCGAAATGCATAAGGAGATACTTTAATGAGGCTGCAACTTGCTCTGAACGTCGAAGACATCGACCAGGCGGTGGACTACTACTCCGGTATTCTGGGGGTTGAGGTTCACAAACGTGAGCCCGGCTATGCCAATTTCGTGGTCGAGGATCCAGGCTTGAAGCTCGTGCTGTTTGAAGCGCCCGGCGCAACCGACCGGCTGAACCACGTGGGCTTCGAGGTTTTCACGGATACCGACGTGCAGGCTGCAGCCGACCGGCTCGAAGCTGCACAGATCGAACACGTTGCTGATTCTGCCGGAGTGTGCTGTTACGCCAGCCAGAACAAAGTGATCAGTCACGACCCGCAGGGATTGATGTGGGAGTGGTACCGCGTGTTGGAGGACTCGCCGACCTTCTTCGCGGAAACTAAAACCGCGTGTTGTGCCGGCGAAAGCTGAAAAAGCTCGGATGGAGCCCCACAAGGCTCCATCTCCCGTCAGGGCGCAAGCTTCTGCATCAGGGCGCGGATCGCTTCGAGTTCGTAGTTGGAGTGCAACTCGCCCCGGGCTTTCAGCGCAACCACGTCGGGTTCGGAAAACCAGCCGACGTCCAGCAGCTCCCTGCTGTCGTAGTCGTCGATTTCGCCCGAAAGCGGGGCGGCATAAACCATATGCAGGGCCCGTTTGTATGGAAACGCGCCGATTTCCATTACGTCGCTAAGGCGCACCTCGAGTTCCTCTTCGAGTTCCCGAAGGATTGCCGTCTGCGGCGATTCACCGGTTTCGATCCGGCCTCCAGGCAGACCCCATCGGCGCTGCCCGGCAGGGAGCCGCCCTTGCTCACCGACAATCGTCGGAACGCAGCACGACGCGGCCTCTGGGGTTCCACGCTCACTCACGCCACCCCTGTCTCCGCCGCCGCGCGGCCCGCCTTGGTGAGCGCGTCGACAAAGGCCTCGGCCTCGTCGCCGGCCGCTCTAGCCTCAGCTAGGGCGGCCTTGTGCCGGTCTCGACTCTGCATCAGTTGCTTGAGCAATTGCGGGACCAACCCGGTCCGCTCGTCCTTGGACAGATAGCGGGTCTGGGTGGTCGGCGAGACGCTGTGCGAGTCGTCGGTGGAGCCGTCTCTGACGAGAGTTGTCGGGCATATGTTGTTGGCTATCATAATCGAGGGATACATCGACTTGAAGTCGAGCACGACGACCCACGGACTGATTCCGGCGTCCACTTCGTGCACGTAGCCGCCGGTTATCTGATCCCTCCTGCGCGGGCCCGAGTTGGTCGTCGGCACGGCTACGTCCTTGCGATCAGCCAGCCTGATGACCAACGAGTCGATCCACTGGCTGGTGGTCCCGGCCGAGGCGGTCTCGACCGTAGTCAGCGATACCGAGGCCAGCGCCTCCTTGCGCGCCACCGACTGTAGGCGCCCGAGTATGTCGAGAGGAAGCACGGTATCGCGTACGCAATACTCGAGGACCTCGTCGGGGCGCTCGGCCCACTCCCGATCCATCTGGCTGGCGTCGATGTCGAGCTTGTGCTTGTCCTCGTCTTCTGGCCACAGTAACTTGGAG
>CAJWER010000374.1 GCA_913030785.1 uncultured Chloroflexota bacterium
GCTGGTTACACGGTGGTTGCAGATAGTGTCGTTGGTGTACGTGTACACTGTAACGCTTGTTGCAGCTTTCTGCGGGTGAAAACGCTTGGAAAAAGAGCTTCCCGATAGCAGACCGGGCAGCCAGGCGGCGGGGTGCGCGCTGGAGGGCGTCGAGCAGCACGAGCGTGTGGCTGGGCAGCAGCTGCCCAGCTGCGTGGACTGGTGCAGGAGCGGCGAGAACGGCGGCGGCAGCGGCGCGTCGCTCCTCCTTGATCATCTTCTTGAGCTTCTTGAAATGTGGTAGAAAGCGGCGGGTATGCTCGGTGATCAGCCGGGACCCAGACTTGTCGCACGCCTCCACCATCTGCCGGCCCAACTCCACACTGACGGCCAATGGCTTCTCGACCATGATCACCTTGATCCCGGCCTCCGCCGCCTCGATCACCGGCCCATGGTGGTAGAGATTGTGAGTCGTCACGCTGACCACGTCCAAATTGGCCTTCTCGTACATCTCGACCGCGGTGTTGTAGCGATGCTCAGGAGCGATGTCCCACTCTTCGCCGAACTGTTGCAGCCTTTCCTCATTGATGTCCGCGATGGCTACCAACTCGCACTCCTCAATACGCGTATACCCGCCCGCGTGGGAGTTGTAGCGCTTGCCCAGGCCACCAACACCCCCGGCACCGACGATTCCAACCCTAACCTTCTCTGCCATGTTCCAACTCCTTGCCCTATAGCGTAGCGATCTCATACGTTGTAGTGGAGGCGGTCGACGGACCCGACACCCCCAAGACGCGGCTTGAACTATACAGACAACGACGCCCAACCGATAGGCCTGCTCCGCATTGGGGCGCTGTTCTCAAGATAGCGCGAATCACCCATCGTCTTCTTGCCTCCTCTCCCTGAGGGAGAGGACTGAGGTGAGGGCAATTCCCAGTCTTCCGAGACAAGCCCACACAGGACAACGGCGTCCCCACACCCATCGTTCTTCGGACCTCCTCTCTCCTGAGGGCATGACCGAGGTGAGGGCACTCCTCAGCCCACCGAAACAGGCTCACACACTACAACGGTGTCCCCGTGCACAGCGTCCTTCAGATCTCCTCCCCCTCAGAGAGGCGACCGGGGTGTGCGGAGAGACAGAGCCCCTTTGCTGGGTGTGTGAGAGTGCCCTTCACACCATATTTCTTTCTTCTTTGCCTAAAGAAAGGGGGTGGGCAGACCACCACACCCCCAGCCTGCGCCAACATGTAAAATGCCAACACAGCACTCCCGGGGAAACTGATGTCCAGCCCACTGATAATCGACGTCCACATGCACATATTCGATTTCAAGGAGCAGGGACGCTGGGCGAAAGCCCAATACCCGGGGTGGGAGTTCGGCGAAGGCGCACCGCCGTCCCCATACAGCAAGTACGACGGCGATATGGAGGACGCGGCAGCAACTCTGGCCGAGGCAAGAGTCTCACGGGCCGTCATGGTCTACTTCCATCTCCCGTTGATCGGACTGCAAGAAGGCATCGACGAAAAACGGGGCGAAGTCGGCGGTGAGGAGCGGGCTAAAGCGGTTGCCGAGACCGATGCCTCCGCTGGCGAAGCCCTCAAAAAATCCAACGTGAGGGCGTGCCTGTCGGTCAAGGATTACCCCGAAATACTGCCTTTCGTCAGCATCGACCCCTGGGTGTCAGAGCCGAACGAAACGGCCGACCACCTGGCCGACCTGGTCAAAAACCATGGCGCTCGTGGTGTGAAGCTCCACGCAGGTTCGCAACGCTTCACAATGGACGACCGGCGTATGTGGCCCATCTACGACGCCTGCCTCCAACTCGACATACCCATCGTCGCTCACTCCGGTCGCGACCTCGGCCAAACCCAGTACTCCGACCCTCGGTCGTATCAGGGCGCATACGAGGCCTTTCCCTGCCTTAAGCTTGTCATGGCACACCTCGGCAACGGGTCGTGTCGGCAGACGAAGGAAGTGGCGGACGCCTTCCCCAACGCTCTCTTCGACACCAGCGAAATCACAGAGTGGCACGGTGCGCCGCTTGCGCCAACCCACGAAGATCTGGCCCGGCTGATTCAGGACATCGGATCTGACCGCATAATGATGGGCACCGACTTCCCCCGGTGGAGCCCGGCCCACTGCGTACAGGGCATCATGGACCTGCCCACACTTTCAAACTCTGAAAAAGAGGCAATCCTTGGCGCAAACGCAGCCCGCATTATCGGCATCTGATCCCAGAGGGTCAGCGTGACTGTGGATGAGCGCGAACCCACACTTCACCATGTCAAGTTGAGATCTCGTGAGTAGATCACCAAATGAAGTACATGCCTGGACAATTCACAAGCCCTGAGCGTTAGCGAAGGGTCTGGGGCGGTGGGAGCCACATGACCTCCTCCTCGGCGCATGGCTCGATCGAGACACAGCTCACTTACCACGAATTGGGCCTACGCCGTGATAGAATCGCCCGACCTAGTGAAACATTCAGAAAGAGGCCGCAATGCCAACACCCAGACCCCTCGCACTCGAAGACACTGTAAGCTTCAAGAACCTCTCGGACCCAAGAATATCCCCCGACGGCGACAAAGTGGCCTTTATGGTCGCGA
>CAJWER010000375.1 GCA_913030785.1 uncultured Chloroflexota bacterium
GCACCGCCGGGATGGCGAGTGCGTTGGCCGCGGCGTTGATGGAGGCCAGGCGCACCTCGCGCACCTCCTGCAGGCGCGCCAGCTCGGCCTCGATGGCTCCCGTCAGCTCGGCCGCCACGGCCTCGGCCTGACGCGTCGGAGCAAAGTCGCCCGTGGCGATGGAGCCCTTCACTCCCGCGAGCTTGTCCGTCAGGCGCACCGGGAAGTTGAGCGGATCCTGGTTGCTCTCGTTCTGGGTCTGGTAGAGAGCCTCCTCCACGGAGGTCAGGATCTCTTGGGCGTTCGCGATCTCATCTAGCAGTGCGGCGAACGGGCCTTCATCCTCTCTCTCTTCATCACACTTGCCCTAATACGAACAAATGTACTATAATAGCCTTGCCAGGGACGGCCCTCAGCGATCAACCGCCCGTTCGTTGCCAAAGCTCGGTGCAAAAACCGTTCCATTTTGTCTCATACCTGTACCACTGAGGTCCCATTCCTGGCACATTCTGACCCAAAAGGTTCCACTCACTACTTCTCCTCAGCTACGCAGTGGAACAGTATGGAACACCATGGGACACTCTCAACAGTTTCCGCAGGTCAGAATCCAAATGGGTGTACCCCTCTGGTCTCGCCATCTCAGCGATTTCTGCGATCTCTGCGGTAATGTCCCCTCTTACGGGTACTTGGAGAAGTCGTAGCCTTCCTTGACGATGCAGTCTAGCAGGGCAGGGCTGCCGGATTTGGTGACCTCGATCGCCTCTTGGAGAGACGGCAGGAAGTCGTCGACCTTCTCCACCCGCTTGCCCCACGAGCCCAGTGCCTGGGCGACCTTCGCATAATCTCCGCCCTGGACCATAGCGTCGTATTTTTCGATGGCGTAGGGCATGTGGCCGCGCTCGATGGCCATAACGCCGTTGTTGAACACGATGGTCAGTATGCCGATCTTATTGCGCACCGCAGTCTCGATGTCCATGCCGACCATGCCGATGGCGGCGTCACCCATCATGTTGATGCAGAGCTTGTCCGGCTCGGCCAACTTGGCGCCCATTGTAATCCCCAATCCGTAGCCAAGCTGGGTCGACTTGCCCCAGCCCATGTATCCTCGTGGCGCGACGGACTCCCAGAAGGGCACGATCTGGTCGCGGGGACTTCCGGCGTCGTGGGTAACGATGGTGTTGGGCCGATCGACGGCGTGCATAAGGTCCCAGATGATGCGGTACTGGTTGATGGGCTCCTCGTCCGATGTGAGCTGTGGCATCCACTCGTCGAGCCACTGCTTCTTTACCGCCTGTACTTCGGGCCCGATGTCGCGGGTGTCCCGGTGGCCGCGGCCCTTTGTGGCGGCCTTGATCTCATCGATCAGTCCTTCCAACACGAGCTTCGCGTCACCGATTATGGCGTGGTCAGAGCGGTAGTCCTTGTGAATGTCGGCAGGGTCGTTGGTGGAGTGGATCAGGGTCGGTCCCTCGGGCAGCTCCCTGCCGTAGTTGGTCCGCGTCAGACTGCTGCCGATAGCGAAGATGAGGTCGGCCTTGGCCAGGAAGTGCGCAATCTGACGCGTAGTGGAGACGGCGGACGCGCCTAGTGCCAGGGGGTGATTTTCGGGAAAGGCGCTCTTGCCGGGTAACGTGGTCATGACCGGCGCCTGGAGCAACTCGGCCAACTCCTGCAATTCGTCCCAGGCCTCGGCGTACAGGCAGCCCTGCCCGGCCTGGATCACCGGGGTCTCGGCCTGCAATAGTAGCTTCGCAATCTTTGTGGTGTCAGAGGCGTCCGGACCGTACCGGTTGCCCTCAACGGACGAGTACTCTATCTCTCCGTTAAACTCTGCGGTCAGGATGTCTTTGGGCAACTCGATTAGCACCGGGCCGCCCTTGCCCGTGCGGAGTTGGTAGAAGGCACGGCGCATCAGCTCGGGGATACGTTCGATGTAGTTTGTACGCGCGCCCCATTTTACGACGTTGCGGTAGTTCTCGACCGAGTCGAACTCCGGGCTGATGAATTCACGCGTCGTATCGGAGCCTCCAGGCAGCAGCAGGATAGGGACGTTGTCGGAGAAGGCCTGAGCCGCTCCGGGGAACGCATTCTCGCTACCAGGACCGCGCTGCATCGCGAATACACCGAGTCGCTTGCCGTTAGTCGTGCGGCTGAATCCGTCGGCTATGGCCATGCCCACGCGTTCCTGACGGCATAGGACGGGGCGGATCCCGGCCTTCGCTACTGCGTCTATTAACTCTTGTGCCGGGAACACCGACATCCACTCGATGCCCTCGCGCTTCAATACCTCTGCAACGACGTCGGCTCCTAGCATCTGGCTCGTCCTCCTCGTTACTCTGACTGTAGAATGGCGGCGTCGTATGGCCGCCTACGTGCCGCGCAGCATACCATCTGGCCCAACCGCCCACAATGTCCCAGAGCGGAGCGCAGTGTCCAACTCAATGTCATGCTGAAGAGGCCTCCGACAAAGCATCTGGGGCGAGGCCACGCGCGCTCTGAACGGTTCAGGCGACCCCCATCCCCAGACCCTTCGCATCCGCTCAGGGTGACATGGATAGGCGAGCCCCAATAGCCCGCCACCCC
>CAJWER010000376.1 GCA_913030785.1 uncultured Chloroflexota bacterium
GGGGCATGGCGTCCGGCGTGAAGGAGAACAAGCCGCCCATGCTGTAGACCATCTCCGCGTTTTGTAGACACGGAATTAGCTCCACGGCCGATGCAAAGGCCTTCGGGGCGTAGGGCGGATCGAACGTGCTGATGGCAGGCGTCTCCCGGGAATCCTCATGGCTGAGGATGTCTTCGGGGTCGATGGGCATCGGCTCGTGGTCCGTGGAGCCGAACGCGTAGCGCTCTCCCCATTGACGGAAGTAGAGCGCCCTGTCCTGGTGCCTCATTATCGGGTGGCGGATTTCCGCCGTCTCGCCTGCGAGTTCTGAGAGGGGGCCGGTCTCGACGTATAGGTGCTCCATGGGCACGAGAGGGATGGAGACTCCCGCCATGCGACCAACTAGAGGACCCCATATGCCCGCAGCTGAAACGACGATCTCGGTTTGGATGCGTCCCCGGTCGGTCACCACCCCTTGCACGCGCCCATCCCTTACCTCGATGCCGGTCACCGTGGTACGGGGGTAGAAGGTGGCGCCTAGACCCTGGGCGATTTTCCCCATTGCCTGCGTCACAGGAACGGCACTGGCGACCCCGTCCGTGGGCAGGTACACGGCGCCGAGGAGCTTGTCGGTCAGAATAGGCACCTTCTCTCTAGCCTCGCTGGCACCGATGAGGGCCGGTTCCAGTCCCCATGACATGGCGAGCCCCGCCTTGCGCTTGAGGTCTTCCCACCTCTCGGGTGTCCAGGCAACCTCCAAGCTGCCAACCTGGCTGAAACCCGGCCTACCATCCACCTCAAGGTCCTTGTAGAGATCGACGCTCGACTTGGCGAGCTCGGTCATGGTCTTGGAAGAGTTGCTCTGGAATATGAGCCCCGGTGAGTGGGAGGTGGAGCCTCCGGTGTCGAACAGTCGGCCCTGCTCAACAACGACGATATCCCGCCACCCCATCTTGGCAAGGTGAAAAGCGATACCGCACCCTACGATGCCCCCGCCTATGATCACAACCCGCGCGCGTTCCTTCATACTCACAATCAGTCACACTCCCAATCTCAGTTTGCCCTGAGCTTGTCCTCCGCATCCCCGCGCTCAGGCCTTCTCGGTGGTCGCTGCGAGACCAAAGGTTCGGATACGGTCGCGGTAGAGTTCCGCGTGTTCCAGAGGGCACAAAATGACCACTGCCTTCCCCTCACGGTGAGCCTCTAGCATGATCGAGATAGCCTCCGCGGTCGAGAGGCTGGACACGCTTTTCAGGAGTGAAGCAACCACGAAATCCATGGCGTTGCGTTCGTCATTGTGCAGAATGACTGAGTAGCGTGGGAGAAAGTCGTACGCAGTTTGCTGTTCCTGCTCGGCCTCCCTGGAAGGGCTCGTCGATAGGATCAATATCCGATTCTCTCCCTCGTCGTGCGAAGCCCTCGCGCCGACCGCTAAAGGCATGTCGCCGACCACAAAGGCGTATCTGGTTGCACGAGTCACGGCTTTGGTGTGGTGGAGCATCTCCTCCATGGTGATGGGGACCGTCGTCTCATAGCCCAATACGGTCATCGCCAGCGAATCTCCGACAAGGATCGTGTCCAACCCGGCCTGATCGGCGAGAAGGGCCATCGGATAGTCAGGAATGCTGAGCATCGTGATCTTGCGACCATCTTGCTTCATCGCCTGAAGATCAGGCAGGGTCATCTTCTTGCGTTCGGTCTTTTTTTCGGTCACGTTCGCTCCTCACCTGTCGGCATTACCCGCGAGTATCTATACTTTGCGCTCAGTAGGGTTGTCATGACGTTTTGGAGTCCTGACATCATGACACGATGCTCCTCCAACACGCATTCAGGACACTTAGGGTCGGTCGTAGCCAACAGACACCTCGACATCGACTAGGACCACGTGTTCGGGCTGGCTCACGGTGCGGCGAACGAGACGAACCTCAAGGTCGTTGTTTCCATACTTAAGGGGTGGGCAGGCCAAGTCGAATTCGAGGCGTCCTCCGTCGTGTTCGACCTGCGCCAGTCGCGTCGGGAATCCTGTCCACTCAAGACGGCTCCACATCCCAAAGGTCGAGGTTGAAGAGCTTGAAGGCAGGACTTCGCCATTGAGGAGAACCTCGATCTCGTCTTCGCCCCTGTAGCTATCGAAACTCAGAGTTAATCGACAACGCGCCAACGCGCCCTCGTCACTAGCGGATTCGACATCATCGGCGATATCCAGGCGCAAGCTCGCCCCACGTCCGGTCAACGTGTCCGGCAGGGCCACAGGCAGCTGGACCGGTGGTACGGAGTTCTCAAAGGCGTAGTCGTGCAGGTCCCTGGACGAAACGTCCTTCGAATAATCCCAGCGAAAGCGGGTGTTGTCCATTTGAAACCGCTTGTCGAGGCGTCGTAGAGTAGATGGATCCGCAATTTCACCCAAAGCTCGTCTTTTCCATTCGGCAGACTTGCCAAAGTAATTGAAGAGGTAGATACCCGAGGCGCCGGCATCCCAATGGTGAGCGGCAATTGCCCGAACTACCTCATCGTCCACGGCGGGTCGCAAATACTCTATGGAACCGTAGACCTGACACCCCGTGCCTTCAGCAGCC
>CAJWER010000377.1 GCA_913030785.1 uncultured Chloroflexota bacterium
AATGATTCCGGGCCTCTCAAGGGGGCGGTTACGAGAATCCTCCACCAACCGTGTTATGATAGAGCCCCCAATGATTTGTGAGTATCCTCTCTGCCCCCCGGTCCGACACACCAGGCTCTCAGCCGGTGCTTCCTATTTCAAGGGAATCCAACTTTGTACTAGGAGTATTCAATGAGAATTTTCGTCGGAAATATTAGCTTCAACACCAGTGACAATGACCTCCGCGATGCGTTCGCCGCACATGGTGACGTCGAGAGTGCGCAGGTTGTCACGGACCGGGAAACCATGCGCTCGCGAGGCTTCGCCTTCATCGAGATGCCAGACACCGAGGCGGCGAAACAGGCGATCAACAGCCTCAACGGGACAGACCTACAAGGCCTCGCACTAACCGTAAACGAAGCCAAGCCTCGCGAGGATCGCGCCCCTCGCGGCAATTCCTCATCAGGAAACCGCTGGTAGACAGCCTGCCCCAATGATTGGCCCCCCGGTGTCGGCGGGGGCCGCATCCGCCTCGTCCTAGTCCCAACCAATTCGCTCTTCATCCGCCTCCTGACGCCGCGAGGCCAGAAGTCAGCTTGTTGTTACCCATTTCCTCTCTATTACATAACGGCCTGCTTCCTGGCAGGTCATTGCTATTTCCAAGCATGAGCTAGGTGGAGGCCAGATTCCTGACAAGCGGCTACACCGAGCCTGAGGTTTAACCAGACCCGGGCCGCGCTACCATGGAGAGCATGCACTCGACGTCGAGACTTGCGCGATGGGTGCCGTTCTACTACGGCTGGGTGGTCGTGGGTGCGGTCGGGCTCACGTTGGGGACGTCCACCGCCGTCGCCGGGGCCGTGTTTAGCCTTTTTGTCGAGCCGTGGAGCGATGAGTTCGGCTGGTCGCGAACGGCCATCGTGGGCGCATTCAGTTTCGCGACCGTGCTCGCCGCCGTCGCGGGGCCAGTGGTCGGACGGGCCACGGACCGCTACGGCGGTCGCGTTATCCTCGGCGGCGGCGCACTGCTGATCGGGGGCTCGCTGATCGCACTGGCCTTTGTCACGACGTTGGCGCTCTTTTATATGGCGTTCGCCGTGGGCCGCGTGGCCATGATGAACATGCAGAATCTGGCGTCTCCCACCGTCGTGGCGAACTGGTTCGTTCGGCGGAGAGCGTTCGTGATGGCGGTGATGTTGAGCGGCAACACCGTGGGCATGGGACTGTGGCCGCTGCTGGGGGGCATCGTACTCGCCGCCCATGGATGGCGGGTGGCGATCCTGGTGCTTGGCGGCATCGTGAGCGTCCTGGCAGTCGTGCCGTTGGTGCTGATTGTGGCTCGACGGCCGGAGCACATCGGTCTGCAACCAGACGGTAGCCCGGCAGTCACGGATGAGCTGAGTGGGGGATCGAAACCCTTCATCGAGCAGCAGTGGACTGCGCGTCAGGCGGTCCGGACGAGGGCGTTCTGGCTGCTGATGGCGGCTCAGGCCGCCGCCGTGATCGTAGGAGCTGGCGTCGGCGTGCACAGGGTTCCGTTCTTCGTTGGTAGGGGGCTCGCAGACGGCTGGGTAGGGCCGATGCTCCTGGTTTCGGCCATTGGCATGGCGATCGGTGGGTTCGTCGCTGCATGGAGCTCGAAGTACATGCCAAATCGGCGGGTGATCTGGGCGTCCATGATGGGTACCGGGATCACGATGTTGCTCATTCTGCGTGTGCCGGCCGACGGTACGGTGCTGCTCTTCGCACTGGTGGAGGGAGCCTTCACCGGGGGCATTTTCGCGATGCTTCCAGTGATCTACGCCGACTACTACGGTCGAGGCTCCATCGGCACAATCCGCGGTTGGACACACCCCGTGGTGATGGTGGCCCTCGCTGCTGGGCCCTTGTACGGCGCCGTGATCTTCGACGCGCTCGACTCGTACACCTGGGTGTTCGTGAGCTTCGCCGCCGTGGTCATCGGTGGCTCGGCCGCTGCGTGGTTCGCGGTCCCTCCAGAGCTTCCGGTTGATACGCGCGTCCGGTGAGACTGGCGCAAGCTCGAGCGGCGGCTCATAAGTAGGTACAACATGCGCGCGGGAATGCACGGCATGACGAGTACCAACAGGGGTACTTCGATTCCATTAGATAGATAATCTCTCCGCGCGACGTCGATGAATGTCGGCCAGGGTCTCCCCTCGTGTGATCAATCTAGGGCGCCCCATGCTTCACCCCCTTCTTGGAAGGCCGTCGTAGGGGGGCTCGCTGATTGACCAGGACGCTATGGAGCGCGGGGTTCAGGAGGGCCAGGTTCAATAACCTCGGCGTGAGGAACGCAATCAGCCGATTGTTGACGTCAACGTCAACGCGCCAGGATGCACGCTCATTGAAGGTGCTACGTTGACGACTACGCAATTTGTGGTACGCATCCGCACGCATATGGTGAGACGCGATCCACGACACGAAGTAGCGGAACTCAGGGGCATCGTCTCGCCAGTGCTTACAGACTAGATCGCGGAGTTTGAGCCAGAGCCCAGCGTCGTCACCACAGCCCTAGATTAACAGCCAACGCCTC
>CAJWER010000378.1 GCA_913030785.1 uncultured Chloroflexota bacterium
CGATGGCAGCAGTGTGATGCCGCTGCTACGCGACGTTGACGCCGATTGGCGCGACTTCATCCACGGCGAATGCTCGCCGCTGGAGACTCTCAACTCGGGCATGCAGTTCATCACCGATGGGCACGAGAAGTACATCTACTACCCTGCCACCGGAGAAGAGCAGTTCTTCGACCTTCGCACCGACCCGACGGAGATGATCAACGAGATCGACAACCCCGACTACCAGGACTCGATCGCGCGTGATCGACGCCGACTTATTGCTGAGCTAGACGGCCGCCCCGAGGGCTTCGTGCTCGATGGCAAGCTGACTCCGGTTGGCGGACCAACACCGCCCTACCTGCCCGGCTTCGAGAATCTTGGGTAAGCGGGGGCTGATCGCGGGCTAACGTCCCTCCAGCTCAGCCACATACGGTGTCTGCTCCATCGGCGGGAAGACCTTCTCCTCCATGTACGGATGCGCGTCTGCGACCGCCTCGTCCAACTCGTATCCGATGCCCGGCTCAGTTGGCGGGATGATGTAGCCGTCCTGCCACTGGATTGGCTTCTTCAGCACCTCCGCGTAGAAGCCATCGAACATGCCGATACTCTCCTGGATCAGGAAGTTGGGGCTGCACGTCGCAAGCTGAATATTCGCGGCTGCCTCAATTGGCCCAGTGTAGAGATGCGGCGCCATCTGGGCATAGTGCGCCTCTGCCATGCCGGCGATCTTCTTCGACTCGAGGATCCCGCCGCAATGTCCGACATCCAACTGGATGATCTGCGCCGCCTGCTTCTCCAGCACTTCGGAGAACTCGTATTTCGTCACCAGGCGCTCGCCAGTGGCGATTGGGATGCTGGTGTGTGCTGCAACCCTGGCCATCTCCCCGATGTTCTCAGGCATCACCGGCTCCTCGAACCAGAACGGGTGATACTGCTCCAGCACATCTGCCACGCGAATGGCGCTGTACGTAGTCAACTGCCCGTGCGTGCCAATTCCAACCTCAATCTGGTCGCCGACCGCGTCCCGGATACTCTCGAAGATCTTCGCCGCACGCATAATGTCGTGCAGCGGAATGTCGCGTGGCCCGGTGGCTGGAGAGAATGGATCAAGCTTGCAGGCAGAGTTCCCCTCCTCCACAAGCTTCCTCGCTATATCACCCGCTGCCTCGGGATCATCCTGCCATCCACTCGGCATGTAGGCATACGCCCGTAACTTCTCGTGGTACTTGCCACCTAGCAGCTGGTAGATCGGCATGTTTGCCGCCTTGCCCTTGATGTCCCACAATGCCATATCGATGCCGCTAATCACAGGCGTCGCGTAGAGGCTCGGGTGTCGCAGATCGTGGCGAGACGCATACATCCGGTCCCAGAGTAGCTCGATGTTGAGCGGGTCCTGACCGATGATGAACTGGCCTGTGAACTCCTCAACCAAGTTGATCTGCGACTTTATGTCCTCAAGATGATTCGAGTACGAACTGCCGGCGATACGCTCGCCAATTCCGGTAATGCCCTCATCCGTCTCTAGGAGAAGAAACAGGAAGTACCTGCCGCCCACGTAAGGCGCATCGTTCTCAACCACTATCGTTTTGACATTAGTGACTTTCATCTCAAATCCTTGTCTCAGAAAAGGTAGCGACCATCGGCACATCAAATAACGCTGGGAGTCTATACCTGTTGTGGCATCAGGTCCCCTCTCCCATTGGGTGAGGTTGAGGGCACCTGATCCGCCAGCCACCCTTAGACCAGCTCACGATGGTGGCTCTCGCTGCCATCCACTCATCACTGAGATATCCTCCTTCAACAAACGCCGCATACCAACGGAGCCCACGGGATACCGCCCCACATCAGATCGTTCAAACCCGCAGACCTAACCCGAATCCAGGATATCGCCGCCTCAGCCTGGCAACCGGTATTCCGTTCGTCAGAAGAGCTTCTCGGCGCAAACCTGTTCAACCTGGTCAGCCCTGACCCCGAAGCTGCGAAACGAGGTTAAGTCGCGACCGCATGTGAACCGGACAGCGGCACCCACGTGTGGGTGGTTGAAGATGGCGATGAGATCGTGGGCTTCATCACGGCGGACATGAACCGGGAGACGCTAGTGGGTGAGATCCGCAACAACGCCATCGATCCAAACCGGCAATCCGGTGGCCTGGGTGTACGGATGTACGATTTCGTGCTGGGGCGTATGAAAGAAGCAGGCATGAAGGCCGTCAAAGTGAACACAGGCGCCGATGAGGCCCCCGCTCGCCGAGCCTATGAGAAGGCCGGGTTCGAGCGATCGATTCCGTCAGTCATGTACTACCGTGCGATTTAGACCCATCACGGGTGTATTGTTTGCGAGTTCGATTTCCATTATCTCAAAATCATCGGAATCAGGCCGTGAAATTTCAACTAGCTGACATCACCCTCGACCACATGCGTGAGTACGACATTCCCGGCGTTGCGCTCGCTGTTGTGCGCGATGGTGAAATCGTTCACGAGGACGGCGTTGGGCTCGCCAACGTCGCTAACGAGGCGCCGGCGGGGCCTCGGACAGCCTGGCCG
>CAJWER010000379.1 GCA_913030785.1 uncultured Chloroflexota bacterium
ACAACTGATATATAGGGACCACGCCGCGACGACCCCCGTTCGGCCAGAGGTCCTCGACGCAATGCTTCCGTACTTCGGAGAGAAGTTCGGCAACCCCTCTAGCATCTACACCCTGGCTCAAGAGGGCCGAAAGGCCCTGGACGATGCGCGGGAGACCGTGGCCGGAGTCCTGGGTGCGCGGATGAGCACGATCGTGTTCACTGGCGGTGGGACCGAGGCGGACAACACCGCCATCAAGGGGGTCGCCTACGCCCAGCGCGAGGCAGGCAACCACATCGTCACGACCGCCATCGAGCACCACGCCGTGCTCAATACGTGCGAACAGCTCGAGGGCCTCGGATTTGAGATCACGTACCTGCCTGTGGACAAACACGGCCTTGTCGACCCCGACGATGTCGGCCGTGCCATTAGGGACCGCACCATTCTCGTCAGCATCATCCTGGCCAACAACGAAATCGGGACCATCGAGCCCATAGCCGAGATATCGCGCGTAGTAAAGGCCGAGGCGAAACGACGTGGCCAAAACATAGTTCTTCACACCGACGCGGTGCAAGGCGCTGGACTCCTCGACCTGGATGTTGGACGGCTAGGCGTCGACATGATGAGCCTCTCGGCCCACAAATTCCACGGACCAAAGGGCGCAGGCTTGCTATACGTCAAGCGCGGCACACCCTTCGAGGCCCAGCAGATGGGCGGCGGCCAGGAGAGGGAGCGCCGCTCCGGTACGGAAAATGTTCCGCTCATTGTCGGGCTGGCGGAGGCCTTGCGGCTGGCGGAGGAGGAGCGACCGGGCCTGGCCGAACACTGCCTCGGTCTGCGCGAGATGATTGTTGTAGGGGTGCGGGAGAGGATTGAGGGCGCGCACCTCAACGGCCACCCCACAACGCGCCTGGCGAACAACGTCAATTTTTCTTTCGAGTCAATTGAGGCCGAGCCCATACTGCTGGGCCTCGATTTCGCGGGGATATGCGCCTCCAGCGGGAGTGCCTGCTCCTCAGCATCTCTGGAGCCGTCTCACGTTCTCACGGCTATCGGATTGTCGCCAGAGCTCGCCAGGGGAAGTCTCAGGATCACGGTAGGCGCCGACAACACGGCAGAGCATGTACAGTACATGTTGACGACCCTGGTGGGGCTGTTGGAGAAGTTGAGAGCTATGCCGTCTCTGTCATCCGCGCATTGAGCCACGCAGATGGACAGCAGAACCTGAATAACTGATACCACATCCTATTTATTGAAGGGTCATTTACATTACACTGGACAACCAGACCGTCGATTAATGAACTCGGATATGGAGGCACTGATGGGACACCCGGTAGCGATCACTGACGACTCATTCGACGCAGAGGTACTTAAGTCAGATGTACCCGTGCTCGTGGACTTCTGGGCCGACTGGTGCGGACCCTGCAAGATCATCGCGCCCATCGTCGAGGAGCTGGCCGGTGAATATGACGGCAAGGTTAAGTTTGCCAAGGTAGACGTTGATGCCAACCCCAAGGTCGCGTCTACGTACGGAATCCGGGGCATACCGACCCTGCTGATCTTTAGCGGAGGCAGCCCCATCGACCAGGTTGTCGGCGCGGTACCGAAGACCGTGATCAAGGGCCGTCTGGAGAAGGCAATAGCCTAGGTTGTTCGGTGCCCCTTTTGGGGACCGAGACCCGCGACGTACGAATAATACGGTGCCTCCGCGTCCGGCCAGGGCGCGGAGGCACCGTCGCGTCTGAGGAGATGGCTACATGGGATAGCTGGACAATCGACGGAGTCCCGCGTCGTATTTACCACCCCGTATTCTGGTTGGCCATAGTTTCCGCGCTCGCACCCGAAAAACCCAGCGACATGGTGAGGCAGTACGTCGATGACAGGCTGGCCGAGCTCGGCCAGGGGTCCACCATCGCCGGCAAGGGCAGGGTCTCAAGGGTGAGGTGCCCGACCTGTCGGAGCAGTATCTGGGTGACAGGTTGTGGGAGGTAACAATCGCATTCAGCGGCGGTGATATTCCCCGTTGTATGGCACATCCACGAAAGCACCGGCGGTGTGGACGATCTCGTGTCCTCAGAACGGCTCCCCTGCTAGGATTCATCATGGATCCTACGAGTCGGAGGCCGTTCAGGACGAGTACCCCCGCATCGACGACATGTCCCAGGTTGCCCGGGTACTTGCGCTGACGGCCCTGGACGTATGTAGTCTTCCGGCGGGATGAAGGGTTTATTCTCACGTACGAGATGAGCCGGAGGAGCGCCAGGCTCCTGCCGAGCGGCACCCTCAATTGGACCTGAAAACGCCGTTTCCGGACTCGGTTGGGGTCGCCCCAGGTGTACAATCTAGCGGTGCGAAATCCGCCGGGATGGCTGACCGGCGGTCTGCAAGAAATATTGCTGGCATCACAATAATTCTGCCTGACCTGCCAGAGGCGGGTCCGGCTTCGTAGAATGCGGGAGCGGATGGGTCCTGGTGGGCTTCGCGGACTTCAAATCCGTTGGCCCCGGCCCTTCGGTCGGGGCGGTGGGTTCGACTC
>CAJWER010000380.1 GCA_913030785.1 uncultured Chloroflexota bacterium
CGCCCATTAAAGCGGTACGCGAGCTGGGTTCAGAACGTCGTGAGACAGTTCGGTCTCTATCCGTCGTGGGCGCAGGAGATTTGAGGAGAGCTTTCCCTAGTACGAGAGGACCGGGAAGGACGGACCTCTGGTGTACCGGTTGTTCCGCCAGGAGCATCGCCGGGTAGCCAAGTCCGGATGAGATAAGCGCTGAAAGCATCTAAGCACGAAGCCAACCCCAAGATTAGATCTCCCATCTTTCGATTCGTCGAAAGAGTAAGGTCTCCCGTAGACTACGGGGTTGATAGGCCGCAAGTGTAAGCCCCGTAAGGGGTTCAGCTGAGCGGTACTAATCGACCGAGGACTTGACCCACATTTAGGGTCTTGTAATAAGCGAAAGCCCTTCCCATTGTGGAAGGCAGCAGGATTCAGTTGTGAAGTAAATGTCGCGGGGTGGAGCAGTGGCAGCTCGTTGGGCTCATAACCCAAAGGTCGGCGGTTCGAGTCCGCCCCCCGCAACCATCGTACATCGCATTAAGAAGCCGCCCCCGGATTTTCCGGGGGCGGCTTCTTTTTTGCCCAAATAGTAATTTGCTAACCGATTGCTAACCCGCGGTCCTATGAGTCGGTCTCGGCTTTCCCGTCGATCAGGCACTCATCGAATCGCGCTGCAGCTTTAGGTCGACACGGAATCGGTCAGCGGCGTATAGCCATAGCTGCTACTATCGGCCTTCGGGTAGGGCAGGACCGGCACAGTCAGTCGAGATGTGAGGTCGAGCAGATACATGTAGCGGTGCTTGGGGATCTGGCGAACCGTCCGCACAGACACGCCGTTCCGCGGTCAGGCCAGTTTGTCCGAATGTGGCAACCGACACGTCCGTCATCGTCCATTTCCGATGTTGAGGCCTGAAGCCGACCAAGCTTAGACAACCTAGGTTCGAGTACGGCAGGCATCTAGGGTTTGCGTCTGAAGTATATGACTTTACCCTGTCTAGCTCAACGCCGTCTTGGCGTTGAAGTCGCGGTCCGCCAGGATCCCGGATATCATCGCCAACTTGACGCGGCTTCCTGGCTCGCCGAGCAGGTTGCTAAGGGGCGAGAACGGGTACACGACGCATCGTACTTTCTAAAAGAAAAGAAAGGAAATTGTGTGTGAGGGGCACCCTCACACACCCGGCAAAGGGGCGGAGCCCCTCTGCTCACCCCTATCCCAACAGCATGCGCCGGCTACCCGATCTCACCTGGCAGCCACTTCTCGAAGAAGCGCTGCCAGTTGCGGTACATGATGTTCTCGATGTCGGCGGTCTTGTAGCCTCGACCTGAGAGCACGTCGCCTACTATCTGGTAGTCGACTATGGTGTCGATCTCGTATGGCGCTTCGGGCACGCCTCCTTGGCCGTCGGTGTCGCCGCCTATGGCCGCGTGTTCCGAGTTACCGGCTAGCTGGCATACGTAGTCGATGTGGTCGACGTAGTCCTCCAGCGTGACCGACTCGCGTGGGAACACCTCCCAGGGCTGCGGAATCTCGCCACTCCAGTCGAGTCCGCCCTTGTAGATCATCCACGTATCCATGGACGCTCCGATCACCCCTCCGCGGTCGATGACGGCCTTCAGGATGTCGTCAGGCTGCTGCCGCTCACCTGGAGTGATGGCCCGGCAGTTCTGGTGGCTTGCGAGCACCGGCCCATTGAAAAACTCCAACTCCTCGCGTACCGAGGCGTCGGACGTGTGGGATACGTCCAGTATCATGCCGAGCTTGTCCATCTCTTTGAGCAGAGGCCGACCCGGCGGCAGCAGGCCACCATTGATGCCCGTGGCGGTGCCATGGGAGTAGGCGCTGATGCCGTAGTGGGACAGGCTAATCACACGCAGGCCGTTTCCCCACCACTCATGGACCTGTTCTGGCCAAACAATTGCGTCTGCGCCCTCCATGCCAATGATGAAGCCGACCGGCAGATCGGAAAAGTCGTCGGTATCGGACCATGCCCTCATGTGGGACGCGAAACCCTCCCGCGTCGCCAGAATATTGGCGTCGCCGGTGGACTCCATGAGTTGATAGTAGGCCAGCTGCCCCATCGAAGCGGCATAGGCTAGGTTTTGGGTGCGATATTCGCCGTGGGGGTGCCCCGGCTTTTTGACGCACGAGCAGACTTTGACGAGGGCGGCGGCCATATGTGCCTTGCGCATCTCAGGGATGCTGGCCATGGTGTAGGCGTCGGGCCACTCTCCATTTTTCGGGGTGCCAGGTTCCGAGAGGCGAATCCGGTTGAGGTCCCAGGACAGGTCCCGGTCCCAGTGGAGCGCTCCGATCGCCATGGGGTAGTCGCCGTCGATAATCAGCATTGCGTTGTCCTCGTGATCAGGTTGTGGAACATTTCGCCTACCAGCCTGCGCCTATTTGAACTGGAATGCGTAGAACTTGGTGTCATAGGTTGCAATGCGGAGCCGCACCGGCTGCCCTGCCGCCCAGTTGCGGTCGAGCAGCGCGGTCGCGGCGCGCAGGATGTCGGCCGCGG
>CAJWER010000381.1 GCA_913030785.1 uncultured Chloroflexota bacterium
TCTGGATGCCGTTGCCGATGGCCATGCCATCCATCGTCAGTGCCATGATGCCGCGGGCGCTTTCGCCGGCGACGATCTCGAAATGGTAGGTCTCGCCGCGGATGACCACGCCGAGAGCGACGACGGCATCCATTGGCACAAACCCAAACTGGGCATCATCGAATTCGACGGCTCGAAGCAGAATAATCTCGTGTGGGATGGAGCAGCCGGGAACATGGCTCCGTTCAAGGACGGCAATCCGGCCGCCAAACCTGACGAACGATACAAGGCTGTGGTACGAGGGCGGGACCTCTTTGCGTTAGTCTCGCCTGATGGGTTGCACTGGAAATTTTTGCAGAAGAAACCGATCTTCACCAACCGCCCCTTCGATTCGCACAACATCGCATTCTGGGACACAGAGCAGGAACAGTACGTCGCCTACATGCGTGGGTGGATAAATCCGGGGTTCCGAGGTATCCGGCGCAGCGTCTCCGATGACTTCGTTGAATGGTCGGAACCGGTGTTCATCAATCTCGGGTCGACCAAGCTCGAACACCTGTACACCAATGCCGCGACTCAATACTACCGTGCGCCACACATCTACATGATGTTCCCGATGCGCTTCACACCGGACCGGCAGTTCGATGTCGACTGGCTCCACGACGGCCTCTCGGAGGCTGTGTTCATGACCAGCCGCGACGGGCAGTTCTGGAGCCGACGTTTCATGGAGGCATATATACCCCCCGGTCCAGATCAAAAAAACTGGAACGAGCGCAATATGATCGTCGCCTCCGGTCTCGTGCCAACAGGGCCCGGCGAGATGTCCATCTACTATGTGGAGCACTACAGGCGACCCACCGTGCGGCTCCGGAGAGCATCCATGCGCGTCGACGGCCTAGTCTCCGTCCACGCCAACTTCACTGGAGGCTTTGCGCGAACCAGACCTTTCAACTTCGACGGCAACGAGCTCGTGATCAACTACTCTACAGCGGCCTCCGGGATAATCAATGTCGAAATCCAGGACGAAAATGGACTGTTCATTTCCGGCTACTCCATGACCAGTTCCGACGATATTTTCGGCGATGAAATAGAGCGAGTGGTAACGTGGAACGGCAGCGGCGACCTCAGCGAACTAGAGGGCCAGACCGTCCGGCTCAAGTTCGACATGAAACAGGCCGACCTGTACTCGCTCCAGTTCCGGAATTCACGCTAGTGCCGAGCTGACCCCTCTTCCTGGCCTTCTCCCCTCAGGGGAGGAGGGACCGGGCTTCCTCTCCGTATCGTAGGGAAAAGACTGAGGTGAGGGTTCGTGCCATCATCCCCCCAGCAACTCGGAACCGGCGCTTGGCGCGAAGTACCTGCGCCTCAGCCATAACGACACGTTAACCAGCCCTATCAGCACCGGAACCTCCACCAGCGGTCCCACGACCGCTGCCAGCACCTGTCCCGAGCCGATGCCGAACACCGCCACGGCAACCGCGATCGCAAGTTCGAAGTTGTTACTTGCGGCTGTGAATGCGACTGTGGCTGTCTTCGAGTAATCGGCCCCCACACGCCTGCCCATCTCGAATGACACCAGGAACATCACCCCGAAGTAGATCGCTAGCGGCAGAGCGATTCGCAGCACATCCAGCGGAAGCTCGACAATGACCGACCCCTTGAGCGAGAACATCACCACGATAGTGAACAGCAGGGCGACCAGCGTGATGGGACTTATTCGCGGGATGAAGGTGTGCTGGTACCAGATGTGGCCCCTGGATTTGACAAGCACCAGGCGCGTTATCATGCCGCCGAAGAACGGGATCCCCAGGTAGATCGCCACGCTCTGGGCGATCTGGCGCATCGTGACGTCGACGATCGCGCTCTCGAGGCCGAGCCAACCAGGGATCACTGTGATGAATACGTACGCGTAGACAGAGAAGAACAACACCTGGAATACAGAGTTTAGGGCTACGAGCCCCGCCGCGTACTCTGAGTCGCCCTCCGCCAGCTCGTTCCACACTAGCACCATCGCGATGCACCGGGCGAGGCCGATCAGTATCAGGCCCGCCATGTACTCCGGGTACGCCCGAAGGAACACTACAGCCAAAACAAACATCAGAAGCGGGCCGATGACCCAGTTCTGGAGCATCGACAGACCGAGGATGCGCCAATCTCGGAACACCCGGCCCATCTCCTCGTACCTAACCCTTGCCAGCGGCGGGTACATCATGAGAATCAGACCGATGGCGATGGGGACCGACGTTGTGCCGATGCTCAGGGATTCCGCGAGCTCCGATGTCCCGGACCACACATAGCCAATGCCGACGCCGACGGCCATCGCCGCAAATATCCAAAGGGTGAGGTAGCGGTCCAGGAGGGAGAGGACGGGCTCTGCGCCTCTGCACGCTGCCGTACAAATATGAGTGCTCACAGCAGAAATGATACCACTGGATGGTGACTTTGTTCTTAGTTCGTGCTTTGGGGTGTGCAGAGGGGCAAGGCCCTTCTGCCGGGAGCCTGAGGGTGTCCCTCA
>CAJWER010000382.1 GCA_913030785.1 uncultured Chloroflexota bacterium
GAGAGAAGTACTCCGGGGGATGGAATAATGGAAAGAAAAATGGTCAATGTGGTCGTCCGTCCCGTTTGATCGTGGCCAGCACGCCCAGGGAGTTCCCGGCGATCACGGCCAACAGCTTGTCGTCGAAGACATCGCGCGTCATGACACGAGACTAGAACGATCGCGGGTCTGGGATCATCGAACAGATGGAGCAGAGACGATGACGCGCTACGCCGCGTTCCTGCGGGGGGTCAACGTCGGCGGGGTCACGCTGAAGATGGCCGCCCTCACCGAGGCGCTCGAAGCGGCCGGGTTCACGGGGGTCAGGACGATCCTGGCCAGCGGCAACGTGCTGCTCGACAGCGAGGCGGACGCCGCCGCGGTCAGAGACCTGGCCGAGCGGACGCTGCGGGACGAATTCGGTTACGAGGCATGGGTTCTGGTCTACGGGCTGGACACCGTGGCACAGATCTCCTCGGCCTACCCGTTCCCGCGTGAGGTCGAGGGCCACCACTCCTACGTCACGTTCGTCAGCGACGACGACGTGCTGCGCGAGCTGTCCGAGCTGGCCCGCCAGCCCGGCCCGGGTGAGCACATCGCCCAGCAAGCGCAGCCCCGCCTGGGTGCGCTCGGACAGCACCTTGGCACTGGCCAGGGCGGGCTCCACCCCGTGCTCCAGCAGGGCGGCAGCAAGCCGGTGGGTCTGGGGCTGGGTGTTCGGGTGGCGAAAGCCGCCGGTGTCGAAGATGATGCCCGTATACAGCTGGGTGGCCATCGCAGCGTCAATCTCGTAGCCGAGGCCGGCGACGAGATGATAGACCAATTCGCAGGTAGAGCTTATGTCTTCGGCCAGATTGATCTCGCCAAAGTTATCGTTGCCGTGGTGGTGGTCGATATTGAGGATGCGAATACCGGAGGGCAAGTTTTCGCGGACCGGGCCGATGCGGTCGAGCGAGGGGCAATCGACGATAATAGCCGAGCCGTAGCCGGACAGGTCTAGGTCAGCGTAGTGGTGCACGTCGGGCCAGCCTGCGAGGAAATAGCACTGCTCGGCCGGCGGGTCCGGCAAGCCGATGTCGGCGCGCTTGCCCAACCTCTGCAACAGGCGGGCCAAGGCCATGCAGGCCCCCAAACCGTCGGCGTCGCTGTTGACGTGGGTCGTTAGCAGGAAGTCGTTTCCCTGCTCGATGAAGGCTCGCACGGCCTGTAGTTTCAGGTCCAAATCAATTCTCCGGTGTCGGTGCGCGCAGGACGAAGTGGATGCGGTCGGAATCCTCGGTGCCCTCGTTTAATGTGAAACCGTCAAAGGCATCGAGCAAATCGAAGACGCTCGCTTTGACGCGTTTGGCTATGGCGGCGACGGGATAAATCCGCTGGACGTGCGTTTCCTCTAGTACCACGTCGCCCTCTTCGTAGTGTATCTGAAAATGGTTGCTCTGCAGTCTGGTGTCCTGGTCGTAGACGCTGTGCCGTTCGTAGGAAAAACCCGGTCCTGTTTCTTTGTCGCGCATATCGTGGAAATAGCGCAGCGAGTTGCGCTGGGTGCAGACGTCGAAAACGAAGAGTCCGCCCGGGCGAATGATGCTGGCGATGCTTGCGAGGGCCTCGTCGAGGTCATCTGCTTCGAGCATGTAGTTAAAGCTATCGTACATGCAGACCACCGCGTCGAAGGGCCCCAAACCCTCCAATTCGCGCAGGTCCCGTTGTACGAATTCCATACCAGCCTCGCTGCCGGCCTTGCCATTGGCGACCCGCAGCATGGCCTCGGAAAGGTCGACGCCGGTCACCTCGTAACCCAGGCGTTTGAGTTCGAGGGACATATTGCCCGTGCCGCAAGCCAGGTCGGCGACTTGTTCGGTGTCGGGGGCGAGTCGTTCGATGAGCGAATGCACGTAGTCGACCCATTCCTCGTAGTCGATGTGGCGCATCACATAGTCGTATATCGGGGCGAGTCCCTGGTAGGGGGCCTGTGGAATTTTGTCGTCGGTCAACGGTTTTGTCCTAAAAGCTCAAATCGTCGTATGGGTCGCGGTGTTCGTCGCGGATTATTCGGTAAAAGCGGTGGCGGTCGCGCTTGGCCGGCGGTCGTGCCAGGACACTCAGCACTTCGACGTCGAGCAGGCGGACGTCGGTCTCGATGGTGATCTGCTCACCGATGATTACCAAGTGCGAGGCCTTGGCCGGCTGGCCGCCGATTTGCACCCGTCCGGCGTCGCAGGCCCGCTTGGCTTCACTGCGCTGCTTGATCAGCCCCGTGTTCTTCAGAAAGATATCCAGTCGCATCGTCCTCCGGTCGGCGCAGGTCGTCCTCGCCGAGACGAGTCTCGATGTGGATCTGCTGCCGGTATTCGTCGATGAGTTCGCGCATCGCCTGTGCGGTGCGGGTCTCGCGGATCAGCCCTTCGAGCGACGCCTGGTCGTCGTTGATCTTGATGATATGGCCGCCCTCCTCGAGAAAGAACGGTTCGCTGATCTCGCCCAGACGGAGACCGCTGAGATAGGGCTGGA
>CAJWER010000383.1 GCA_913030785.1 uncultured Chloroflexota bacterium
AGACGGGCCCCCGTCCCCCGAAGAGTCGGAGGCCGCGTCAGACCTTCCCGCTTCTATTGGCGCCTCTTCCACTGTCGGTGCCGCGCCGGAGCCGTCCGCGGAAGGGACCGCCCGACCCTCCCGAACCAACGTGGTCGGGGAACACAACATCACGGGCGACAACGTCACGGTAATCCAATACGCCGCGCCCGAGGGATCAACGGCCTTGTACTGCGGCGTTGGACACGAAAGCATCCTTCCTGGCGGTCGATCCTACCAATGCCCTGATTGCGAACGCCGCCCCGTGTGCGCCGAACACTTCGCGCCCGAGAAACGCCGGTGCGTGGATTGCGTTCAGAAGTCCGAGGCGTTTATCAGGACGCTGGAGGAGCCCGACATCGTCATCGACCAGATGGGCCAGGTACGGGAGCAGAGCACGGTTACAGCCGTCGGGGACACCCTGGTGTCTGAGACCGGCGAGCGGGTGGCCACCATCAAACCCAATATCTGGTACGCCCCGGCCAAACAATGGTACCAGGTCAAGCCCAGGCTTCTGGGCCGAGAGCGGCGGGCTGTGACATCGATGTACCCGGGCATGGAGATGGGTAAAACCAGCAGGGGCAGCATATTTTGGACGGGTACACTGACCACCGCTTCCGGAAACGCCTACGACGTAAGGATTCAGTACCCAAGCAACTTCCCTTACATCCCTCCACGGGCCTACGTGATCAGGCCGAAGATCAAAGAGAGCCGCCACATCTACAAGGACGGCCACCTCTGCATGTTCCACAAGGATGACAAGGTCTGGCAAAACGAGACCACTGCAGCGACCGTCGTTTCGTGGACGGCCCTTTGGCTCCACTGCTATGAGGTATGGGTCGACACCGGCGAGTGGCCGCGGCGGGAACGGGATCAGGTGGTCGTCCAGACGGAGTATTAGATTCCCCTCTGGGAGGAGGGCTGCCGCATGTTCATGGTCCTTAGCGAGGCCGGGGAGCGCCGGCTGATCGAGTTGGCCCAGGACGCCACCCGCAATTCAGCTACGCCCGTCGAGGGCCTTGCCATCTCGGTAGATCCCCGCGAAGAACTGATTCGTATCGGGCTTGTCGACGACCTCTTCCCTGTATCGGACTCCGGCGACACGATGGTTAGGTGCTTCGTCCTGGATTCCGGGTCCCACTTTACGCCTCCATGCGGCTCCGGACCAGTGGTCACAATGAGCCTGTCGGGCGCCGATACTTTGACGGCGCTGTACTACGATTCCCCGGGCCAGGAACCCGTCGAGTGCAATATCGACGTGGCGCGCGTGCAGGCCGACCTTTTCAGCCGTTTGAAGGGCATCTTCGACACCAGTGTCCTGAACGGCACCACCGTATCGGTGTTCGGATTGGGAAGTGGTGGCAGCACGGTCGCCCTGGAGTTGGCCAAGGCGGGCGTGGGGCGCTTGATTTTGTCGGACTTCGACCGGCTCAAGACCCACAACGTGGCCAGACACGTGTGCGGACTGGATGACGTGGGCCGGTTCAAGACTCGGGCCACCCGCGACGCCATTTTGCAGCACAACCCACAGGCACAAGTGAGTTGCTATGAGACGGACCTGACCGGAGACGCCGATCTGCTGGGCGAGATCGTCGGAACAAGCGACCTAGTGGTGGTGGCCACCGACACGGAGATCTCTCGCTACCTGATCAACGAGGCCTGCCTCGCATCGGGCACCGTGGCGGTGTACGGAGGCGCCTACGAACGCGCCTTCGCCGGGGAGGTGGTGCGGGTCATACCCGGATCAGCGGGGTGCTACGCCTGCGTGCGCCAGCGCACCTCCAGCATGATCCGCTCTTTCTCGCCTCAGCAAGCCTTCGACTACACCGAGGACGAAGAGTTCCAGGCCGAACCGGGCCTCGGCCTAGACGTGGGGTTCATCGCCCTGCTGCAGGCCATTAGGGATCTGCACCATCTGCAGCCCCAGGTGCGTCATCACGCGGACCTGCTGCCCGCCCACGGCATCGGGCGGCACCGTCACACGCAACTTCATCGTACGCAGCTCCGGTGCCGACGCTGCCGCCGCTACCCTCGTCGGCATGGGTACCTCCACCTGGAACACCTCGCCTTCCTTGCAGCCGGGCGGGATGAGCGCATTGAAGTGCTGTGGTGGCGTCTGCGGCGTCAGGAACTGGACCTCCTCGCCGGGTGCCATGCCTGGCGGCACCGTGACGACGATCTTCTGCATACGTGGCGCTGAGACGTTGGCAGGCTTGAGCGCGAGCAACGCCCCGCTGGGTATCACCCCTCCGCCGCTGAGGGAGACGTTGTATCTCCCCTTCTTCGCGTCCCAACCCAGCACGCTCGCCGCTTGCCCGTTGATCTGTGGCTTCGCCTTGAGACCCGCGACCACCACGGAAGCGCCAACCGCAAACCTCAAGGCCGCCGCCGCCGCGGATGCCACCGCCTTCACCTTGTACCTTTCCTTGTACGCTTC
>CAJWER010000384.1 GCA_913030785.1 uncultured Chloroflexota bacterium
GCAGATGAGCCAGGAGGGGGCGGAGTTCCCCCGTTTCGAGGACGAGTCGACCATCCGGGGTGAATTCCACACCGGACACGAGGTCGTCCTTGAGCAGGTTGGCCACAATTTCCTTCCCGTCGCGGCAATGCAGGACGATGCGACGGGGTTCCTGGTCGATGAGGGAACGGATTTCGGGCAACCTCCCCTCCGCCAGGAGGCGGCCATGGTGGTTGGGTATGAGGTGGAAGTAGTTCTAGCGTCTGAGACGGATGAGCTGTGTTTCACCTGCGGCAGGGCCATGACGGACCCCAGCGAGTGCCCGGTATGTGGGCAGCGCCATTGCTGTGGGTCAGCCCAAGCCTGCATGCCATGTGCCAGGGTGGGTACATTGTGTCAGCGTGACTCAGCCGAGGGAGCTGAGGTGGGACCCGGTGGGGATTGGGCCCTGAATGAAGAGGAACTTACCGGCCCGAACGGAGCGACTCTGTGGCCACGTGGCCAACAGGCAGTCATCGGCAAGGGGGCGACGTTCGTGATCAGCGCCGGTGCGCCGAATCGCGTGGATGTCGATCTCGAAATTCAGCTCGGGGCGCGCCAGGTCCTTGACGATGGTGCTGGTCACCACAGGACGTACCGCTGACAGATGCTCGGCGAGAACAGCATCGATGCGAGGCGTGTCGGCAGCGTCGGTCAGATAGGTCGTGATCTTGCAGACATCCTTGATCGAAGCACCCGCATCGGCCAGCAGCGTGTGGACGTTCTGCATGGCCACCTCGGCCTGCCGGGCCGGATCGCCAGCACCGTCGAAGCGGCGACCGTCCAGGCTCATGCCCGTCTGGCCCTGTAGAAAGAGGTGGTCGTTCGCCTTGATCACGCGCGCATTGCCGTAGTCGATATTCGGCATGAGGAAGCCGCCCCGCGCATTGGTCAGCCGGAAGCGTTCGTGTCCTTCCTCGCGATCCCGTGGAATCACGACCCACGCATCGATCTCGAAATCAAGGTAAGGGGCGGCGAGGTCTGCTACGACGACCCCCGTGGATACGGGATTCACCCCCTGCAGATGCCGGCCGATGACCGGATAAATCAAGGCTCTATACTCATGGCGGGTGGTGAAGGTATTGATCAGGCAGACATCTTCCAGGCGCGCCCCGGCCTCTTCAACCAGGGTTCGCAGGCTGGCCATCGCCGCCTCGGCCTGGGCCGCTGGATCGCCTTGCCCGACAAATCCGCTACCGTCAAGTTCCAGGCCTGTGCAACCCACGACGAAGACTTGATCACCGGCAACAACCGCTTTGCTGGAGTCGAAATACACGCCTGGAGCGTGATAGCTGGTTTTCGAATTGCCCGCTCGAATGCGTCTATGGTGCACTTAGAATCTCCTGAAATGGCGTGCGATTAGTCGGTCCAACGGCGCAGGTATTTTTCGTACCCTTCCCAATCAACTCAGTCTCCCAGCGATCTCGTTACTCTTCGGCATCGGCACCTTGGTCGGCCGTTTCCGGCACTAAAGATGCGGCACCCAGTCAACCGTTTCAAGGTACTTATTCGCCGAGAGGCATACCGCGCCTCTTACTTAAATGCGCCCGGGTCGATACCGGTTGCCGAAGGCAGGTGCGGTGCTAAAGGCCGACTTTGACTGGGCAGGGGTGCTGCAGGACTTGGGCACTCTTGACGGTTGGCGGTGACGGCCTCAAAGCTATTTATCTTTCTCCGGCCAGGGCCGCAGGCCAAGAAGAATCTCTGCGCGTTCGGTAAGCGGCCTGGCCGCCGCTTCCTCGTCCGTGAACTCGGCGAGCTGCTCGACAACCAGAGCGTAGACCGTCTGCCTGTCCTGGCTGGTATCTACCTCGATGCACTTGCCCTCACTCTTGAAGAACTCAACGGTAGGAAGCGTCTCCGCCTTGAAGGTGTCGAACCTCGATTTCATGCTTTCGACATTGTCGTCGCTTCTGCCCGAGTACTTCGCCCGACCCAGAATGCGCTGTTCGAGCACCGGATAGGGGCACTCGAAGTACAACATCTTCGGGAACTCAGCTTCCCGGCCGAAGACCTCGTTCCAGCCTTCCATGTTGTTCAACGAGCGCGGGAATCCGTCTAGCAGGAAATTGTTCTTGCCCGTTGTCCGGGTTATCCACTCCATCGAGTCCTTGAGCAATCTCACCATGATCTCGTTCGGCACCAACTGCCCGGCCGTGATGAACTGGTCGATGCCAGCCGCCGTCTCACCGCCCTTGGCTTGCTCGGCTCTGAGCAGATCTCCCATGGACAGGTGAGTCCAACCCAACTGCGACTCCGCCAGTTCGCACATCGTGCCCTTTCCTGCCCCTGGGCCACCCAGCACGAAGATTACGTTCGGCGCAGGGCAAAGCTCCCTCGGATCGTAATGATGAATCACGACCTTGGGTGCAGGTGCGACCCCCTTCTTATAGACGTGCCATTCCCGGTCCGTCGGCGGCATATCCACG
>CAJWER010000385.1 GCA_913030785.1 uncultured Chloroflexota bacterium
TCTCTTCGGCTGCCGTGGCGACATACTCTCTAACCTCAACTAGCTCCTTGGTTCTTTCTACTGCGGTAGTCATCTTCTGGTCTCCTTCCGTGCACCCTTGGTTCTCGGGGCTGTGATGCTTTTGTGTTCATGGCTAATATATTCCTTATGTATGGTCGTGATATGAAGAAGGCAGATATGTTTGTGATTATTATGTGAAATATCTCACATAAAGCTGTCTCAGGGTGGGTATGGGACCTGATTGGATCCCCAAAACGCGCGATCACACGGGTAGGCTAGAATGCACGGGATGATCGGGCGGTGTCCGGACTCAATGCGGCTAGTCTAGTGAGATTCGGGAGAATGGGAGGCGTCGTCGATGACACAACGGACCGGTTCCAGCGATAGTGCGTATCAGGTTGGCTCCGACCTAGAGCTGTTCGTAGACCACCATCTCATTGATCGGATGTTTGGTGCAGAGTTGTTGTTGCATCACCCCGCGCCTCAGGAGGTTTCGCTCGTCTGCGACCAATCTTGGGAAGGCAACGCCTGCGGCCACTTCACGGTCTTCCGCGACGGCGACATGTACAAGATGTACTATCGCGGCGCTGACACGATTTATCGGACAGGTGAGAGAGCAGAGATGCCCAAGCCGCGGGTCGTGTGCTATGCCGAGAGTGCAGATGGCCTGAACTGGACGAGGCCGCCCCTTGGCCTGGTGAAGTTTGAGGGCTCCAAGGACAACAACATCGTCTGGGAGGGTGAAGGTTCCAACAACTTCGTGCCGTTCAAGGACGCCAACCCGGACGCGGAACCCGACGCGCTGTACAAGGCCATCATGGTGGTGCCTCCGTTGGAGGACGTTGGCCGGCCACGCGGTATCGTGCCTTTGAAGTCACCCGACGGGCTACGCTGGACCAGAATGACCGAGCAGCCGGTGATCACAAAGGGCTGGTTCGACTCCCACAACCTGGCCTTTTGGGACGCGCTTCGCGGGGAGTACCGCGAGTACCACCGGGACTTCAAGGATGGTGGCAGGGACATCAAGACTTGCACGTCCCAGGACTTCTTGAACTGGACCGAGCCTGAGTGGGTTGGATATACACCCGCGAGAGGCGGCGAGCTGTACACGAACCAGGTGGACCCTTACTATCGGGCGCCCCACATCTTCCTGGGCTTCCCGACGCGCTACTTTGACCGAGGCTGGATCGAAGGGATGGACGCGCTTCCGCAACCCGAACATCGGCGCTTACGGGGCGCGAGATCTCCCAGGGAAGGCAGCGCGGTCACCGAGGGTATGTTCATGTCGAGTCGTGATGCCAAGACGTTCGATGTCTGGCAGGAGGCATTCGTGCGGCCGGGGCTTCGCGATCGAGATGGATGGTTCTATGCCGACAACTATCAGAGTCTCGGCCTCGTGGAGACCGAGTCGAAGATCGACGGGGCGCCTCGCGAACTTTCCATGTGGTTGAGCGAGGCCGCGCATCAAGCAGACCGTCCGCCGAGGCTGCGACGCTACACCCTCAGGGTAGACGGCTTCGTGTCGGCGCATGCAGGGTTCGGCGGAGGCGAGTTCGTCACGAGGCCGGTGTTGTTCGACGGATCAGACCTAGTGCTGAACGTTTCGACTTCCGCCGCAGGGGGTGTCGCCGTAGAGATCCAGGATGACCGTGGCATTTCCATCGACGGTTTTGCCCTGTCTGATTGCCACGAGGTGTTCGGCGACGCCCTGGAGCGGACGGTGACCTGGGGCGGCGGCAAGGATCTGGGTGACCTGGCCTGCAAGCCGGTGCGTCTGCGCTTCCTGCTCAAGGACGCCGACCTGTACTCGCTAAGGTTCCGCTAAGCAGAACGCCAGGGACCATAGCAGGGCACATTTCAGGCGTCAGAACAGGTACATGTGGCGGCTGCTCGGTTTCTCCCCGTGGGTGTAGTGGAGAGCCGGCCGGTTGCGGTCGGGCCACCCTTAGATTCAGGGATGACGTGCCGCTGGCGATAACCCCTGTGGTAGGTGCTACGACATCCTGATGCGCGGGTCCAGGATGCCCAGGAGGATGTCGGAGAGCAGCGTCCCGATGACGGTGAGGGTGCCGAGCAGCAGGACGATGGTCGCCGATACGAACAGGTCCTCGGTCAGCAGCGCCCGTAGCAGCAGCGGGCCCTCCGTAGGCAGGCTCAGCACCACCGAGACGATGACGCTGCCCGACATCAGTACGGGCAGCAGGTAGCCCAGGGTGCTGACAAGCGGGTTGAGCGCCAGCCTGACCGGGTACTTGAGTATCAGCTTCCACTCCGGGAGGCCCTTGGCCCTTGCGGTAACCACATAGGGCTTGTTCAGTTCGTCGAGCAGGTTGGCCCGCATGACGCGGATAAGGGCGGCCGTGCTGGCGGTCCCCACTACGAACGCCGCGATCCACAGGTGTTTGGCCAGGTCGACAAGGCGCGCAA
>CAJWER010000386.1 GCA_913030785.1 uncultured Chloroflexota bacterium
CGCCGGAATTAGCCGGACACGGAGGGTGGCACGCAGACCGACCGGATCCGCTCCGCCCTAGATCAACCAGCGACAGTCGGGACGGTCCGCTTACCCCGGCATCTTCCGGCAATTCCTGAGAATATCTTCCTGATCACCCTCGTCTGCGGCCATCTCGAAGAAGTCCTCCCAGTAGTCGATCACGCGATCCCTGCGGTCCTCCTCCAGGCCACCGAAGTTCCGGATCACCGAGAGCATCTCCTCGCGCTTCTCCGTGAAGTGGTCGAAGATCTGTCCGTAGTCGAGGTCTTGGCGGCAAAAACCCTGGAAAATCCGCTCGCGAACGTTCCGAATGGGAAGGCTGGGGTTGGGTTCCGCATAGCGGGCGTCGATCGTCCCCGACCAGTCGAAGTCGTAGGAGACGGGGATCAGCGTGCCGTCCATGCTGCGGATCGGCTCGATGTTGTGCATGAAGACGCCGGAGTAGTCGGTCATGCCGATGGCGTAGTTGAACACCTCCACGAGGGCGGCGTCCGCCTGACTGATGCTCGCCGGATGGAGCTGCGCGAGCTCGATCGGAGTCGCCCCGTTGCGGGCGGCCATCTGATCCTTGTGCTCGAGGATGAAGGCGTTGCTCGTGAACGTGTCGTCCTCGCCGCTCGTGTCCACGTACGTGACCCGGACGGGGCGCGCCCGAAAGCTCAGGTCCGTGAGCACGTTGTAGGCCGGGTAGATCACGTACTCCGTGTAGATGTACCGCTCGTAGTCGTCCCTCCCGGGCCGGCACGTCACATAGAGCTTGAGTCGGTTCTGGCCCTCGAAGACGGTGCCGTTGAGTGCCTCGTCGTCCTTGTCGAAGTCGAGAATGTGGGAGTGGTCAATGTCGGTGACCTCCTGCCAGAGGCGCCTGGCATCGAAGTCAGGGTCCACACCCTCGTACGCATCCCCGTTGAAGACGGTCACCCACAGGCGTTCCTTGGGCAGCCCCCAGACTTCCGTCAGCAACTCCCAAGCCCAAGGGATTGTCTCGGCCTTGAAGTAGTCGCCGAAAGACCAGTTGCCCAGCATTTCAAAAAGGGTGTGGTGGTAGGTGTCGCGGCCTACTTCCTCAAGGTCGTTGTGTTTGCCCGAGATCCTCAGGCACTTCTGGCTGTTGGCCACCCGTGAGTGGGCGGCCTCGGTATTGCCCAGGAAGATGTCCTTGAACTGCACCATGCCGGCGTTCGTGAACATCAGGGTCGGATCGCCGGCCGGCACTATAGAAGCGCTGGCAACAACCTCGTGCCCTCTGGAGCGGAAAAACGAGAGAAAACTCGCGCGAACTTCGTTACCAAGCATCCCTGCTACAGGTGCTTACAAAGAAATATCGAGGATGTCACGCACCAGCTCTGTCGGGTAGCCACGACCCACCAGATAGCGGAAGGCCGCCTCGGCCGTGGGGGGCCGGCCGGGACGCCTCTTTTTGAAGCGTTTTAGCAGCTCGTGGGCACGGCTGCGCTGGGCCTGGTCGTCGGCCGTGGAGGCCGCTACCCGTTCGGCCAGCTCGCGATCCAGCCCGCGGCGGCGCAAAGTGGCCACCATGCGCGAGGGACCATGGCCGAGACGCTCAAAACCGTCGCGGGCCAGACGCTCGGCCAGGTCCTGGTCGTTTATAAGGCCCAACTCACCCATACGCCGCACCGCCGCCTGGACCTGCTCGGAGGAGTAAGCAGGCGACAGACGGCGGCGCAGCTCGGCCTCGCTCAGCGCGCGCCGGGACAGGCAAGCCACGGCACGCTCGGTAGCCGTGGGCTCGGGGCGCTTACTTGCTGGCCCCGGCTTTCGCTTTGCCCTTGGCGCCTTGTGTACCTGCACCGCCAGAACCACCTTCGATTATTTTCAAATTGGGAGTAGCCGGCTTGAGTCCCAGCGCCTCTCGCACCTTGACCTCAACCTCCATGGCTACGTCGGCGTTCTCGCGCAGATGCTCGCAACAGTTCTCGCGCCCCTGCCCCAAACGCTCCCCTTTGTAGGAGTACCAGGCCCCGCTCTTCTCTATCACGTCCAACTCGGAGCCCAGGTCCAACAGTTCACCGGCCTTGTTGATGCCCTGGCCGTAGATGATGTCGAACTCGGCCTCACGAAACGGCGGCGCAACCTTGTTCTTTACCACTTTGACGCGGGTTCGGTTGCCCACTACCAGGTCGCCCTGCTTGATGGCCCCGATCCGGCGTATGTCCAAACGCACCGAAGCGTAGAACTTCAAGGCATTGCCACCGCTGGTAGTCTCGGGGCTGCCGAACATAACACCGATCTTCATACGGATCTGGTTGATGAAGACAACTATGGTGTTCGAGCGCGAGATAGTACCGGCAAGCTTGCGCAGGGCCTGAGACATGAGGCGGGCCTGCAGGCCCATCTGCGGCTCACCCATCTCGCCTTCGATTTCCGCCCTCGGT
>CAJWER010000387.1 GCA_913030785.1 uncultured Chloroflexota bacterium
GACGGTACCGGAGGCGTTCGGCCTGTCCTCATCGACGGTGTCGCGTCGGTATGTGAAAGCCACGGCACGGAAGCTGGCCCAATTTCAAGAACGCTCCTTGGCGGACTACGATCTGGTGGCGCTCTTGCTCGACGGCAAGAGCTTTGCCGATGAACAGATCATCATCGCCTTGGGTGTCACCCTCGACGGCCGGAAGATTCCTTTAGGCTTTGTACAGGCAGCGACCGAAAACGAGCGCGTCTGCCGTCGATTCCTGGCCGACCTGGTTGACCGCGGCCTGCAATACGAAGCCGGTCTGCTGGTCGTCATCGACGGCGCCAAGGGGCTCTACAAGGCGGTGATGTCGGTGCTGAAAGAGCATGCTTGCGTGCAGCGATGCCAGTATCACAAGCGCAAGAATGTGGTGTCGTATTTACCCAAATGCGAGCAGGACCGCATCCGTCGAAAGATGGAGGCGGCCTACGCCAAGCCGACCTACGAGGGCGCCAAGAAAGCGTTGATCGCACTCAAACCTGAACTGGAGCTGATGAACCAGTCAGCTCTCAATAGTCTTGAGGAGGGCATGGAAGAGACGCTCACGCTACATCGCTTGGGACTGATGCCGACGCTCGGTCAATCCTTTCGCACGACCAACTGCATTGAGAACGTCAACAGCCTGCTACAGCAGCTGACACACAACGTGCGACGCTGGACCAATTCCGCACAGCGTCACCGTTGGGTCGCCACGGCGTTGCTCGACATTGAACCGCGCCTGCGAAGGATCAAAGGATGTCGTCACCTGCCGATGCTTCGACAAGCACTACAAGCCGAACTCGGTACCAAACAGCTCGCAAAAGCCAGCTGACACTCTCACACGAGTCTGTGCGTTTCAACTGAAAATGGGACTTGACCGCGCCATGGGTTGAAACGCCAGGCGTTTACGATTCAGCCCGGCTCCCGATTACCGCGTAAACGGGATCTCCCGGCAGCTCGGACGGCGAACGGTCGAGAACCTCGACAGGGCCAAAGCACTCGGAGTCACGGAAATAGGTACGGACGATTTCCCCATGCTCCAGATTCCCTGTCATACACCAGATACGGACGGCTTTTGTGGGGAAGCATCGGTGGGAGAATACGACAATAAAAGGTCCTCCGTTCCTCAGGATACGACCGACCTCGCGGAATAGCTGGCCGGGATGGACGACATACTGGATGCTGACAACACAGATGGCTGCATCGAACTCGCCGTCTCCGAAAGGAAGCGCTCGACACCGGTTGATATCGTGCACGACGAACTCGTTCAGTTGGGGGTTCTCTTCCATCTCCACCCGGTTTAGCCCGAGACCTACGACGTGTCGATCCTCCGGTACTCCCTCAGGCAGGTGGGAACGCCAGCTGCTCATAAGATCCAGGATGCGCCCCTGGACTGGCAGAGCCTCTTGGAACAGGGCGCGAACGGCGTCGATCGCTGCCGGGTCAAGGTGGGTGCACAACCTTGGAACCGAATAGAACAGGGAATCATCCTCAGGGTCTTCCCGTTCAAAGGACTCAGGCGGTAGGTTCACAAGTTCATCGACCTGTATCAGTGGATATCGACGCCGCTGTGCGCGGCGATGCTTCGGATGTTCGCCGCGGCGACGGGCACCTTCTCCCGCGGTAGATGCTCGATCAAGCCGTAGCCCTCGGGAAACAGGGCGTCGAATCGCTGCAGCATGAGGGCCAGGTCGAGCTCCCCCTCTCCGGGCACCTCCTGGTCGATGTGGACCACGAGGCCGGGCGATACCTTGACGTCCTTCAGGTGTGCCACCGGCGCCAGCGGGCCTACCGCGTCGAAGATGCAGTTCAGGAAAGCGGAGCTATGGTAGACGTCCTGGATGCTGCCAAAGTGGTTGACGGCATCCATGATGAGGCGCAGGTGGTCAGACCCCACGGCTTCGACGATGTCGCGGCACTTCTCGGGCGGGTCCATAATGGAGACGACGTGGGTCTCCATCGCCAGGATCACTCCGTCCTCCTCGGCTTTACGCGCGATCGGCTTCAGCGTCTCGACGAGGAGGTCGCGGCTCTCGGGCAGGTAGTTGTCGCGGTGCGGGGTCCATGACCCGGCGGGACTCCGCGACCCGGGCCGCAACAGGAAGGCCTGGGCACCGAGGGCGGCGGCGATCTCGGCCATCGAGCGTCCGGTGGTGATGCTTGTGAGCGCGTGCGCGACCAGCCCGTCGCCCGCCTCGGCATGGTTGTCCTGCAGCTTGCGCAGCAGCCAATTCTCGCGCTTTTCTTTCGCCTTCGGTTTCAGCCGGATCAGGAGCCACTCTCCCTTCATCCGCTCTCCATGCAGCGTGAAATGGAGATGGCCTTTCTCGATATCCTTCCAGCTTTTGCCCTCCACCGGCTCCCACGTCCCCCGGTCCCACAGCATTACCG
>CAJWER010000388.1 GCA_913030785.1 uncultured Chloroflexota bacterium
AATGTGGTCTTCCCACACCCACTAGGCCCCATGATCGACACCATCTCGCCACGGCGCACCGAAAGATCCACCCCGCGCAGCGCGTGGACCTTCACCGTCCCCGTGTCATAGGTCTTTTCCACGCCCTTCGCAGCTATGATGAGATCATCCATGCTCGTATCAGTCTCCTAGTCATTGGTTTCGCCTGCGCCCCGGATCGCCCTGTCGGTAGTTCTTACCCTCAATTAGACCCCTATCTCGTGCAATTCAAGAGTATCGCAGTCTATTATGTTCTGCCCGTAGCTTCGCCAAAATAGGGAATGCTAATGAGCCTATATCAGCTTAAAGGACTATGCTAGGCTTGTTAGTTGTTGTCCCATCAGACGCTGAGTCCGACCCGTCTATGTTAAAAAGCACATTATCTGGACACTGCGTATGCAGAACGTTACGGTCATCGTTACATAGTCGGCTCCGTGAGCAAATTACCCTTGACAGTTCTAGGGCCCTTCCGTACGCTGCCCGCGTTGCCTCCCCATATCATCCAGCAGCCCGCGAGGAAGTGAACCCCATGCCATCCAGCGCCCAGGGCCGATACCGCCTAGGTGTCGACATCGGCGGCACCTTCACCGACGTAGTGCTCGTTTCACCCAACGGCGAGTACTGGACCAAGAAGGTCTCCTCGACCCCCGGCGACTACGCCCTCGGCATACTTGAAGGGGTTAGCCAGCTGCTATCGGAACTTGGACTCGTCGGCGAATCCATCGACGAGATCATCCACGGCACGACCGTAGCCAGCAATACAGTCCTCGAGAACAAGGGCGCGAAGACCGCGCTGATCACTACCCTGGGCTTCCGGGATGTCCTGGAGCTTCGGCGGCTCCGCATCCCCCACCTCTACAGCCTGTTCTACCAACCACCGAAACCACTGGCAGAGCGCCGGCTCCGCCTTGAGGTCAAGGAACGGATCGGCGCGGATGGCGAGGTCGTCACCCCTCTCGACGAGGACACGATCTACTCAGCGATCGAGCGAATCAAGGAGGACGGCGCCGAGTCAGTAGCGGTTTGCTTCATCCACTCCTACCGCAACCCCGACCACGAGCGACGTGTCGGAGAGATCCTGCGCCAGAGGCTTCCTGGTGTATTCACTTCGCTATCGATCGACGTGCTTAGCGAGATCCGTGAGTACGAGAGGACCAGCACAACAGTCGTAAATGCGTACCTGGGCCCGATCGTCAAGGGCTACATAGACTCGCTGCTCCACCAGCTACGGGAGTCCGGTATCGCCGCGCCCGTGCGGATCATGCAGTCCAACGGCGGTGTCATGTCCGCGACAAAGGCCGCGGAGGCACCGGTCCACATCGTAGAGTCCGGGCCCGCCGCCGGGGTCGTCGCCGCCGACCAGGTCGGGAAACGCAGTGGCGAGGCCAACATCATCAGCTTCGACATGGGCGGCACCACCGCCAAGGCGTCGCTGATCGAGGACGGACAATTATCCTGGACAACCGAGCACGAGATCGGCGCAGGTATCTCGCTGTCCAGCCGCCTGGTCAAGGGAGGAGGCCACGCGGTCAAGGTGCCGGTTGTAGACCTGGCAGAGGTCGGCGCAGGCGGTGGCAGCATCGTCTGGATCGATCGCGGCGGCGCCCTCAAGGTCGGACCGCAGAGCGCGGGGGCGATGCCCGGCCCGGTCTGCTACGGGACAGGCGGCGATGAACCAACCGTCACGGACGCCAATGTCGTCCTCGGCTACATCAGCCCCGAAAAACTGGCTGGTGGCGCGGTCGAGCTAAAGCCCGAAATAGCCGAGGAGATCTTGCAACAAAAGGTCGCCGAACCACTGGGGACCGGCCTGCTGGAGACAGCCTACGGAATTCACACCGTGGCCAACGTCACGATGATGAGGGCCATCAGGGCCGTGTCCACCTACCGGGGCCGCGACCCCAGAGACTTCGCACTACTGGCCTTCGGCGGCTCCGGGCCCGTGCACGCGGCGGGAATCGCCAGAGACCTGGGCATCCGGCGCATAATTGTCCCCCCCGCGCCGGGGCTGCTCTCAGCCGTCGGGCTGTTGGAGGCCCTGCCTGAATACCACTTCGTGCAGACGTTCTTCAGCCGCGCCTCGGAGGTCGACCCCGACGCGCTCGGCAATGCCTACAAAGAACTGGAGTCGAGAGCAGTCGAGGCGTTGAGGGCCGAGGGATACGATGATGCGGACATCGAGCTCCGCCGCTCCGCTGACCTGCGGTACGTCGGCCAGGCATACGAGTTGACCGTCGAAGCGCCTGCTGGCAGGCTCACGGCCACCGACGTAGCCTCCCTCGTGGCGATCTTCCACGACGAGCACGAGAGAACCTATGGACACAAGGCCCCCGACGAGCCTGTCGAAATCGTGAACCTCAGGTCCGCAGCCCGTGGAAAAACA
>CAJWER010000389.1 GCA_913030785.1 uncultured Chloroflexota bacterium
AAAAAAAATCACCAGGTCCTTGCAAAATTCAATACAATGAGCAATGACCAGATTATAATTCCAATGTCCGTTGATACTGGAACACATCAAGCCGGTGGCTTCTATTTTTAAGTACCACCACTTTAACCCAGAACACCCATTCAATTCAATATTTACTCCGATGATGTTGTGGTAGCCGTGGCTGATATCGCTCCTGCCATGCAGTTGGGTGAAGAGTTCAATGGAGGAAACTTCCCTGCAGGTAGCGGCGCGGGGAGCCGACCTGTAGGGGATTCTGAGGCATCCCCGGATGCCCTTCGAGCTCTTTGGCCGAGGGTATTGACCACTCCTGCAGGCATAAAGCCGTCACGGACCCCGATCTCCCGGATCAGGCCAGGGGTCTATCTCATGTCCAATGTTTCGGCGTCGTCGAACGCAGCACTGGTCGCCTGCGGACCGTTCGCCAATCTGTCCACCACGCCATTCAACATTGAAAATCAGAAGGACATCGTGACCATCAAGATGGACACACGCTGCAGATTATCCACGAGGAAATTCATGAGCGGTCCAAAGATGAATACGTGCACCGCTTGCCACCAATTCACCATTTCTGACTAGCTACTCGCCTCACTCCGCCAACTCAGGTTGGAAGGTGCATCGGATTTCTAAAACTATGCTTGAGGCAAAGGGCTCGTCGAGGGCGTCTAGGTTCTCTTGGATGTCTCTCCGCCGCGTGTCGCTCCCGCACGTCCACCACCACAGGCGACGTTCGCGTATTGAGGGAGAGGAGTTATTCACGGGGAGCGCTGCTCGAATTCCGAGAGTGACTAACAATAAATGATGAAAGCACCACATGACTGGCGAGCTGTCTATTGGCTGGAAAGCTAATCAGTCTTCGTGCAGCCACACGGGCTGAGTAAATGCGCCGTTCGTCGCGATATCCCAAACCTCCACGCGCAGCCAGCGTTGACCGGTCACGTCAACGTCGACCTTGATCGACTCTTCTCCGAAAGACTCGGTCTCGGAGAGGTCGACTCTTTGGCGTTGGATGTCGCTGCCGTCTCCGCAAATGATCTCGGCGTAGGCCAACGGGAATGTCCATTTCAGCTCCAGTCGTACTTCGACTTTGCGCCCTTTCACGACCGTCGTGCTCTCGCCGGACTTTCGACCGTCCACAGTGAATTCGGGGATCAAGACCTCTCCAGTCGTGACGAAGAACTGCCCGCCCCGCAGGGCGCCCAAGACGGGCTGCCAGCCGTCTTCGAAGCGAGGCACCTCTTCAAGACGCAAGTAGTTCACGTTCATGTGGGCGTACAGCTCATGATCCGGTTCGATCCTGAAAACGTCGACTTCTCCGAGAGCGACCTTGGGCGTCCCCCAGTTCGACATGTCATCCAATAAATCGAGCACGCGTGAGCCCAGTCGCGGCTGCGACAAGTCGGCCGGCATCGCTTTCCAGGCAGCACCCAGGAATTGCTCTGACTGATAAAACGGTCGGTCGCGGTAGCTATCGGGAAAGCCCGTCGAAGATTTGATTCGCGGATGGGCGGTCCACGCCAGTCCGCCTTCGGCTCGCAACATTCGTAGCACGTCCGCCTCGCCACCGACGTGATACACACGACCTAACTGGGGGTGCTCCGTGACAAAAGGCGTTCCCTCGGGACGATTCAACACCCAGTAAACCGGCTTCGGAAAGAAGCTGAGCCAATGCCCGCCGAAATGGACATTGGGTTCCTCACCAGGCAATAGCAGAAACCCCTGCTTGCTGAGTCGCTGGCACTCAGCATGCAACAACTCCAAGCGCTCGACCCGTTCAACCATTGTCATTTGCTTGGTGCTACCAAAGTGGAATTCCGCCAAGTGGACGATATCGACGCCATGGTCACGGAGCGTTCGCGCGAAGCCCGGATTCTCCAGCCACCGAGGAATCCGGTACTCGCCTCCCGAGGGAAGGCGCCCTGTTTGGGAGTTGGTCTCGTCCGACTCCTTCTGAGCGTTGAGTACCTCGCGCGTATGTTCCACATGGAAATGGCTCGTGAACACGACGTGCCCCGGAAGTGCCGCGAACTGGTCTGCCCGAGTGAGCCGAGCGACATCTTCCAACACCTGATCTGCTGAGCCATCAGAGAACACCAGGAAGACGCCCATTTCCTGCTGCGTGCCGGGCGGCGCGTTGAACCACGGCACATAGCGCTTGTCACCCTTGGCGTCGTGTCGAATACCGAAGCCGAAGGGGGATGATTGATTGCCGTAGTTCGGACCCATCCATATGTTCTCGAGATTGTTGGAGAAGTCCAGCGGGTAGAAGTATCGGTGTGGAGGCGGAAACAACCCGATCGAGCCACCGGCAAACTGGGCAGCGATTGTTCTGCCGCGAACGGCCAGGTGCCTCGGCTTTCCAATCGTGTCAGC
>CAJWER010000390.1 GCA_913030785.1 uncultured Chloroflexota bacterium
CCATCGCCCAGTTCTATGAAATTCCCATCGATGTTGGATGGGATATCGAGAAGGGAGCAGCGAGGGTCCAGCCAGCGGTTTTCAGCCATAATCTGCCTCCGAACGAATAGAGGGCTACTCGAATTTCCACACCTTCCGGACGGTCCCGCTGAACAGCCAATACTTGTCTTCGTTGGTCAGGAAATCCAGCTCGTCGCGGACCAGCTCCAGTGCGTGGACGTAACCGCCCGCTGTGAGCACGTGGGGGAAGTCGGTGCCCCACATGAGCCGCTCTGGACCGAATGCGTCGTAGATGCGCCGCACTATGTCGTGGGTGTCCCTGTGCGGGTAGGGGATCTTCGACATGCGATTCATGTTAGAAACCTTCACGTACACGTTGGGATACCTGGCCATTCTCAACACGTTTCCCAACAGCGGATGCGTCGTTTCTTCACCGACCGGCGGCCCTCCGAGGTGGTCCAAGACGACCTTGACGTCCGGAAAGCGGTCGACGATGGGCTCGAGTGCCGGGAGCTCCGTGGCCCTGCCCAGCACGATGAGGCAGACACTCAACTCCTCGACGCGACGCCATAGCGGGTCTTGGTCAGATGCTGCCAGCGCTGAGGGGTCCTCCTGCCGTGACAGGTGAAGGCGCATGCCACCAAAGCCCCGCCCTAGCACGAGCTCCTCCAACTGGTCCGGCGCAGCCGGTTCCTTAGGGTCCACTAGGCACACGGCCGCGAACCTGCCCGGAAACCGCGCGAGACAATCGGCGACGTAGCGGTTGTCGTACAGGTAGTGGATTGGCTGGACAATGACGGCCTTTTCCACCCCTGCTTCGGCCATGTGTTCGTTCAACAGCTCCACCGAGGCTCGGTCTCCGGTCTCCGGCCTCGAAACCTCACTGTAGGGGTACAGGGACTCGTCGTCGCTCCAGACATGCAGATGCGAATCGATGATCACAGCAGGCCTCGCAGTTCAGCCGCGGCCTTCCGGACGGCTTCCACGCGGTCGTCCCCCTCGGCCTCACCCTCGTACACGATGGACAGCGAACCGTTGTAGTCGACCCCTCTTAGGATGGCCATGATTCGCTCGTAGTCCAGCCACTCTTCCTTGCCCGAGTCGTTTCTGTAGAACTTCGTACGTACGTAAACGGCGTGAGACGCGGTCTGCTCGATGTAGCTATAGATGTCGACGTCCGGGTCCGACTCGCCCCGGGAACCGGCCCCGGGAGAGCCCTGCCACTGGCCGGTGTCCAGTATCAGGGAGAAGTTTGGGTGATCGGTCTCCTCCAGGATACGGAGCACGTCCTCGGCAGTCGCCGCCATGTTGCTGTTGTCGTGGTTCTGCAGCGCGACGATCACGCCTTTCTCAGCACCGTACGCGGCAACTTCCTTATTACACCTCGCCAGCGGCTCGAATAGCGGCTCGCGGTCCTCGATTTCCGGCGATACGTGGCCGCCGAACACCCGGATTAGCGGTGCTCCGATGAACGCGGCAACGTCGATCGACTCCTTGCACATCTCTACGTGCTTCCGTAGCTCTGGCTCGGTCCCTACGACCTGTTGCTGACGCCCAGGTATCCGATGGGCAGCCCGAGTCTCAGACACATCATTTTGATTCCACGAAGATACTCCGGCTCGGTGGACGTAAACGCGCTGCGATGAAGGTCGATCACGTCCAGCCTCAGGTCGTAGGCGGTCTGGACAAACGACGCCAGGTCCATGTGTCGAAAGCTGAGGTAGTTGCAGCCGATCTTGATCATGGCTCTCCTTCTGATCCGGCATGAAGTCAACGCCGATCGCAAGCGGGGGTGTGCTCAATCCACAAGCGCCTGATAAGCCAGCGAACGGCAGGTCTGCAAGAAAGCTACATTCGAACTGGAATACTGGGACAGGACAACACCGATCAGGTCCTGGGCCGGGTCGGCCCAGAAGTGCGCCGTGAAGCCACCGGACCAGGCAAAGGTACCGACCGATTCCAGCCCGCCAATCCGTCCGCTGTTCCCTGGGCGCGAGGAACCCAGTATCGATCATCCTCAGCGGCGCGAAGATCCGTTCATTCAGGAACTCGTCAAGTCGAGTTTCCGACAGCACTTCGATCAGATGACCCAGGACGTCGGCCGAGGTGCCATAGGTCCAGGCGGCCCCTGGATCGTGCGCCAGTGGCAGCCGGGCGATGCCTCTGATCAGTTCTCCGGTCGACAAAGTACCAGGGTACCCGGTCAAGCCGGCTTCTTCGGCGCACTGGCGCAGCCGCGGGTCTCCGCCGTAGGCAAGTCCGGAGGTGTGCGTCAGCAGATGCTGAATGGTGATCTCGCCTTTCGCCGGAATCGTCTCGTTCCCGGCGGAGAACACGCATGGCTCAGCAAACTCAGGTATGTATCTTGAAACGGGATCCTCCACCC
>CAJWER010000391.1 GCA_913030785.1 uncultured Chloroflexota bacterium
GGGTCTGGGGATGTGGGGTCGCCGCGACAGCTGAGTGTTGCACGGACCCCACCCAGATGCTTCGTCGGAGGCCTCCTCAGCATGACGGGATCCGGAAGCGATCAGGCAGCGGGCGTGCCCACGATCTCGCCGTCCAGCATCGACAACACCCTGCCGCATGCGTCGCCTACGACGGCATCGTGGGTCACGATGACTATGGTCTGCCCCTGCTCCTGATTGAAGCGCTGAAGCAGGTCCAGCAACTCGGTTGTGCTCGCTGAGTCCAGGTTGCCGGTCGGCTCGTCAGCCAGTAACAGGTCGGGCTTCGTGACCTGTGCCCTGGCGATAGCGACCCGCTGCTGCTGCCCACCCGAAAGTTCCATCGGCCTGTGGTCAGCCCACTCAGACAGCCCCACCCATTCCAGGGCCTCCGTCGCTGCCTCTCTGGCCTCCGAGCGCTTGCGACCCGAATAGACAGCCGGCAGCGCGACGTTCTCGGCGGCCGTCAGCGTCGGCACCAGGTTGAAACTCTGGAACACGAACCCCATGCTTGAGGCGCGCATTTTGGTGCGCTCCTTGTCCGACATACCGGTAACGTCGTTGCCGTTGATGCTGAGAGTGGCTGGCGCGTCCTGGTCCTGGTCAGGGCCGTGCAGCAGCCCCAGGATGTGCATCAGCGTGCTCTTGCCACACCCCGAAGGCCCCATGATGGCGACCATCTCGCCGGACTCGATGCTCATGTCGACGCCCCGCAGCGCATACACCTTGTTGCTGCGGCCCAGGCGGTATGTCTTGTGCAGGTTAGTAGCTTCGAGAAATGGCATGTTCGAAAAACTCCTACTCGTACCTGAGTGCTTCTACAGGATCGAGGCGGGAGGCGGTCCATGCCGGCACCAGACCGGCAAGGGCCCCGAGGACGATGGCGAATACGAGGGCGAAGAGCGCGGTACCGGCGGTCAGCTGGAACAGGATAGTCCCGGACGAGCGCCCAGCCTCATTCCCGATGAACACGACGACCGCCCCCAGCACGACCCCTATGACGCCTCCGGTCAGCCCAATCAGGCTCGACTCTATGACCAGCTCCTGCACTATCCGTCCTCGCGATGCGCCGATGGAGCGCTTGATGCCGATTTCACGAGTGCGCTCGGCGACGCTCATGGCCATGGTGTTGATGACCGACAGGCCACCCACGACTAGGCTGATGAGGGCGACCCCTAGAATGATCGCGTTGAAGATGGCAACGGCGGACCCGATCGCCTCGTCGAAATCGTCCCCGGTTATCGTCTGTACCTGCTCGACACCCTCTTCAATGGCCTTGGCCAGGGCGTCTACCTCCACGCCGGCATCAGGGAAGACGACCACCTGGGAGGCGAGCTGGTCGGCGCCGATGCCCTGTCTGGCCAATATGGGCGCGTCCATGGATAAGAGGCTCTGGGCAGCCGACAAAGGCACCATTGCGGTGGTATCCGGCGCCGTCAGTGTGGGCTCCAGGAGCCCTACGATCTCGAAATCCCGGCCTCGCATCTCCAGCTTATCGCCCACACTCCTGTCGAACTTGCGGGCCAGATCGGCGCCCAGCACTACCACATCCGTACCCTCGTCTTCCTCGACGAGCAATCGACCCCGGGACGCGGATAGCACGAAGGTCTCGCGACCCTGATCGGCGCCGGCCACGGAGCCGACGATGAAATCGGGAAGTCCGAATCCCGCGCCGGTATCGTCCGGGTCGAGGAGCAGCTGCACCTCGGGCACGGCGACCGCTACGCCTGGGACCTCCGCGATCCTGTCCGAAACGCTGATGGGCATCGGGGTAAAACCGAGTCCGAATGCTGGATTAGAGGCATCGCTGACAATGATCTTACCCTCAAAGTAGGTACTGCCCCCATCCACCAACGAATCGATCTTGTTGGCCATCGAGCTCATGACCACCAGAGCCCAGATGCCCACGGAAATGCCGATTATCGTCAGGGAGGTCCGCAGCTTGCGGCGAATCAGGTTGCGTACCAGCCTCATCGATGTCCTCCAGGGTCGTGCAGCGATCGCGGCGGGAAGCGCATTTCCTCAGTTACCTTCAAAAGCTTCGGGTCTTTCTATTCTAGAGTAAATGCCTAAACAATCGCATCCACAAGGCCAGAAATTCTCTCGACTAACTTGGATGCGGTCCCTTTGAGTTCGTGCATCTGTACCTACGGCCTCGTGAGTATGGATGGATTCCATACAGGATATGAAACGTCCTAGCGCGCCAAATCCACGGAAGAGGCCGCGTTCCGGATCCTTTCACCTCGGCCCTGAAGCTTGGGGCAAGAGATCCCTCGGTGGTGACTCTACAGCCCTAAGACACGCTGTGCGTTCTCCAGCAGGATCTTGGGGCGGACCTCTTCGCGGATGGGCAGGTCTGCGAACTC
>CAJWER010000392.1 GCA_913030785.1 uncultured Chloroflexota bacterium
GGACGAGCAAAACAGTGCTGGATAGCTGGGTGTGGCTGGGTGCCACGGAGGGGGGGGCACGCGGCTCAGTTTTCGACCACCTCAACCATGAAGTCCAGTGCCACCGTACGGCACCTCATGCCTTCAGCACCCTCCAGACCTCTCGTGAGCTCCTCAACTCCCCTCGCTGACATTGTCCAGGCTCTCCGCCAACTCGGCAGGACATCGATTCTCTCCAGACGCGGTCGGTGCCTGAGGTGGTTGAAGAAGTTTCCCCAAATCCACGTCCAGGCTGATTCCCGTTCCGGTGCGATGGCTTTCTCAGCCTCCCAAAATTCCGGCGGGTGATTTACGGCGCGTCGATTGCCCTCAACCTTGCTCGGCTTAATTCGGAGGTGCAGGAGCTCATGCTTGATGAACAGGGTCATCACGCTCTTCGGCGTGTCATGGCGGTTCAAGAGCTGATGAACGTAGATCGTCGCGTGGGAAGTATTGTAAGAGATGCACGCCAGCGGGCCTCGAGACACGAAGCAAATTCGCACGGAGTGAGTGATGTCAGGGAACAGACGGCGGCGAATGTCATCGAGCAGCGAATGGATCGAGAACGGTACGAACTCCAAGTTCGGCTGAGACCGGGCACGGCCCAGCTTTCTGGCGGCTTCCATATCGTCAAAGATCGTCATGCTGATCCAGCGGAGCGGGGGGGGAGGCGTGTTGTCCTAACTGTACGGCGCACGCCGTTCTTGTCTTGAGTGGCCCAACGGACGGTCAGAATGGACCTTCTCGGACCGGGCGACCGTCACTCTCCCCGCCGAGGTTGATCACCAACTGATCCTCCACCGTTTCATTCTCCGGCAGCGGGTGCTCCCCCTTATCCTCTCCCATCTCCTTCACCGTCTTCAGTTCAGCCAGCGCGGCTGCGCCCTCGAGCGCCGTCTGGTCCCCTCCATAGTGATCGAACCACGGCAGACCCGTCTTCTCATATTCACGGGCAGTCAGTGGCGTCGTCGGTGGCTCTTCGCCGGTCACAGCCCTCCACGCCAAGGAGTTGGCGATGTGCACAAAGCAGCGACTGCTCGCCCGCGTATCCCACACGTCAAACGAGTGTCGGTCGTCATAGATTTCCTGCTTCATACGACCGCCCGGAGCGAGGCCCATGTCATAGCTAGGCGCTGGCTCTCTCACCATCATCGCCGGCATCGCACTCACGCCGTACCGTTCGTCCGCAATGTAAGACCGGACGGGGGGGTACAGATCTCGATAGGCTTCAGCCTTCATCGGGTAGACCACGATCTGGAGGCCACCGTGCTCCGCCTCACCCGTGATCTGTTCCTCGACCGTGTAGCCGCCACCCAGAGGCATCGCCACAAACTGTCGGATCGTGCCCTTCTCTACGCAGTAGCCGTCCAGCCACGGCTGCTCGGGGGTCACCATGTAGTCCTGGGGATCTCGGTGGATGCCGTCGCACCAGGCTTCTCCGGTGATCGCGTTGATCTTCCCAGTTGCGACCTTCACGGCGAAGGGGTAGTCACTGTTGAGATTCAGCCACAGGGCTTCGGATTGGTACATCGGCAACATGACCCCACCGTGCTTCTTCCAGAGTTCGGGCAACCGGGCCGCGAAATCATCGACGTGCCGTAGCGGGAACGAGCCCAACCCGGGTGGAAGTGGATAGTCTCGTCCGTCATCGGGGATGCGTAGCGTGCGCTGGAAATCCACCGACAGCGTCGCCTTCGCATGTACCTCGGGAAAACTCATCGCCAATTTTTTGCGTCGCAGTTCGATCATGTTCTACACTCTCCTTCTGAATCAAGTTTGCTCCCTGCTACCACTCGCCGTCCCGCACCTCGCGCACGAGTCGCAAGACTGCGTGGTCGGGCATCTCCTTCAGTCCCCGGATCAGCTCCGCAAACAGCGCCGGACGCTTCCGAATCGCGTCCTGAAGGTCGGACGACACCTTTCCAGCAAGCGCAAGCAGCACGTCGGTGTCCACATCGAGCTCCGCCGCCAGTTTTCGCGTTGTTTCTTCGGATGGCGGCGCAACCTCACCCCGCTCGACCTTGCTGAGATAGGACGGCTGGATGCCCATGCGCTGCGCCACGCGCCGGATCGAGTAGGCCGGATCGTCCTCACGCAGTGATTCCCGGCGTTCTCGAACGAAGCATCCAAAGGTTGTCATATGAGTACTATATACTAACTAGTACACGTCATCAAGACCCACAAGACCGCAACTCAGACGGGGCACCTCACCGTCAGGCTTCAAAACAGTGCTGGATAGCTGGGGGTGGCTGGGTGCCACGGAGGAGGGCTAGTTGCCGGGGGGATGCGCCTCTAGCCACTCGCGGGACAGCCGTTGGGCTTCGGCTATTTGTTCGCGAGTCATCCGCTCTTCCGTACTGGTCT
>CAJWER010000393.1 GCA_913030785.1 uncultured Chloroflexota bacterium
TCTTGATCACCGGTTCCATTGTAACCGGCGGCCAGGGCTAATAGACCTAGTGACGAAACCAGCGCTGCAACCCTGGTCGGTGAGGGCATTCGGTTCAACGGTGACACCCTCTAAGTTTGCGGGTGCGGACTAGGCAACGACGTTGAGCCGGATGTCGCCGGGTGCGCGGTCTGAATGGACCTCGGCAACGACTTCGGCGATCTCGACTCCCGCGGACCTCAGCGCGTTGAGGAGCGCGTCTAGTCTTGGCTCCGGCACCGATATAAGCAGCCCTCCGGACGTCTGGGCGTCGCAGAGGAGCAGCTTCGATGGCTCGTCCACGCTCTGATCCCACAGGACACGGCGATTGGCGTTTCCCAGGTTTCGACGGGTGCCGCTAGGGGCCACGCCTTGATCCACCAGTTCCCGAGCACCGTTCAGGAGTGGAACGCGCTCCAGGTGAAGGGTTGCTCGGGCATCGCTGGCCTCCAGCATTCCCAGGAGATGGCCCACAAGGCCAAAGCCGGTGACGTCGGTGCAGGCGCTCACGCCGATCTCCACCATGGCGTCGGACGCGGCGTGGTTGAGCTGCGCCATCGTCCGGACGGCTCCGTCGAGAATATCGGTTGCAACAGTGCCGTTTTTGCCGGCTGTGGTGATGATGCCCGTGCCTATGGGCTTGGTGAGCACAAGTACATCGCCGAGGCGAATGGTCGAGTTTGCCACTTGCATGCCGGGTTTGACGATGCCCGTGACGGCCATGCCGTACTTTGGCTCTGCATCGTCGACGGTATGTCCGCCGGCGACGAGCACACCAGCCTCGCGGGCCTTGGATGCGCCCCCCTGCAAGATGCTGACCAGGATGTCCTTCGACAGCAATCTCGGGAACCCGACGATGTTGAGGCCCAGCAGGGGCCGTCCGCCCATGGCGTAAATATCGCTCAGGGCGTTCGCCACGGCGATCTCTCCGAACGAGTACGGGTCGTCTACGATGGGTGGGAAGAAGTCTACCGTCTGGATCACCGCCAGGTCGTCGGTGAGCCGATATACGGCGGCGTCGTCCGCCGTCGAGACCCCCACTAGCAGGTCAGGATGGGTGACCGTCGGCAGCTGGCTCAGGACCTGAGCCAGGTCGTCTGGACTAAATTTGGAGGCTCAACCGGCGCAGCTGGCTAGCTCGGTGAGACGGACCTGTTCTGACATCGGGATTCCCTTCGTTTTTCCAGAAACAACAAACAGGGACTTATTCTCCTAGGATGCGCCGAGTATAGCACAGCAGCTAGCTACGATTTGTTTGAATAGCCTAGGGGATGAAGGGTAGAATGGGGCGTAAGTTAGGTCTTTGCTCGTGAGGAGGATCGATTATGGACTACCGGCGATGGGTGGGTTCTGTCGATCTGGTATCGCTGACCGACGGTCAGCGCGGCGTTGTCCCTACTGCTATATTTCCTACCTCCAGCGCCGATGTCTGGCGTGAGGAGTTTCCGGAGCTGCTAGACGAGAATGGGCTGATCCACCCGCGGTATGGTTCCGTGGCGTTGCGGTCCGAGGGCAAGCTGATCGTGGTGGACACGGGCGCCGGGTCGCCTGAGGGCAGGCTGTTGGGGGGTTGGCCGCGAAGGTTGTGAACCGAGATGAGGTCGATCTGGTCGTTCTGACTTATTTGCACGGCGACCACATCGGGGGCAACCTGATCGACGGTAGACCTGCGTTTCCCAACGCCAGATACCTGGTGTCGAGGGCCGATTGGGACTACTGGATCGCCCCGAATGTCCTTAACGTCAATTCCGCCGTTCAAGAGCAGGCGGCACCGTTGGAAGGCCTGAACGTCCTTGACCTGATTGAGGGCGAATTCGCGGTGACGGGCGAGCTGACGACGCTGCCCACGCCTGGTCACACCCCGGGCCATATCTCGCTTGTGATCCAATCGGCGGGAGAGCGTGGTTTCATTCTGGGCGATGTGGCCCATAGTCCTGCTCAGGCGGAGTACACAGACTGGAGTCCGGCCTTTGATATCGACCCTGAAATATCGCTCGTGACGCGGCGTGCTATCTTCGACCGCTTTGAGGCGGAGGGATCGTTGATCTCAGCGGGGCACATGCCTGAGCAATGCTTCGGGCGGCTGGTCCGCGAGGGCGGCCGGCGAATTTGGCAGGTTGCGTGAACGTGACGAGAGATCCTGGATGATGGGGGGTGGGTGGATGTTGTTCCGAGAGGCCTGGTCGATGCGAAGGTTCGGCACCGCGACGATGCTAACGGTGGTAGTCTTCGCGACGGCATGTGGCGGGGATTCGGGTCGCGCCGAGGCGGAAAGGGAGTACGACCGGGCCGAAGAGCTGCTGGCTCAGGGCAGTGTACGGAAGGCGGGCGAGGCCTATAACGTGGCTCTGG
>CAJWER010000394.1 GCA_913030785.1 uncultured Chloroflexota bacterium
CGTTTCTTCGTCAGCGCCAGAATCGTCCTTCGTTTTGTGGCCCACGACTTGGACGGCTTGGTGCCTCCCTGAGCCAGCCGCTTCTGGCTCGCATAGAGGATGAGATGAGACGGCGGCGCAGTCGAGTTGGTGGGATGACCTCGCAGTCCGTTCTCTCCGATCGTGACGTCGATGGGGTCGTGGTGGAGTTTCACAGCACTGACATCAGCTCCCGAGGAAGTCCAGGACGTTGGAGAGTGCACTGGTATCGGTCTTGTAGATCTCGGTGTACGTGCACTTCGTGCAAGAGACCGTGGTGAACTTCTTGTTCTGGATGTTGAAGAACTTTGTCAGGCCGCCCCCGGTGGCGGCAAACTGATCTGTCTCGAACTCGCTGCTTTGGCATTTCGGGCATCGCCAATTCCTGTGTTCCAATTCTCATCTCCCCCGGCATGACGTGGATGGAGTCGTGGTTTGCCGGGGAGACGGAAGGGGACCGGCAGGACTGGCGCAAATCAGTACGGCAGGCGGTCCGTTGGGTAGCTGTCCGGTGCAACCCCGTGTAGGTACTGCTCCGTGGTTCTGATCGAAGTACGACCCCGAGGTAGCTGAACCGTCCGCAGATCATGTGGGGGTATATGTAGGGGTATATGCGAAGATTGAAATCTCTTAGACGTTCCAGCCCAACAGGTTACGAGAATTATTTGGTGGACGCCGCCTCCACCATTTCATTAGAGCCGCAACCTCTTGTGCCATAAGGGGTTGCGGTTTCTTGTTCTGCGCCGACCGCCATTCGGTACACGCTGGGTACACGTTTGGAGGTCGACAGCACGACTTCGCCGACCCGTTCGACGGCTTCGGACAGTCTCTCAGTACGAGCACGGGCATACACGTTCATCGTGAGCTCCGGTGTTGAATGCCGTGCCAGCTCCTGCGTCTCCTTCACCGTCGCCCCGCTTTCTACAACCAAACTCACGTAAGCGTTCCTACAGGCGTGGAAGTCGATTTTGCCACCCGGTGCGTTCTTGGGGACGCCAGGCTTCCAGATCGATTGCAAGGTCACGGGCTGTATGGGAAGGGACGTAGAGTAACGGATTCGAGGGTATACGATCCCTGTCTCCTCGATGCTCGTAGAAGCGGTCGTACAGTCGAACCGCTTCCCCTGATCGCACAAACGCCTCAAGTCGTTCGACCAGGGCCGTAGGGAGTTGCTGGAAACCGGACTTGCGATTTTTGGTCCACGCTGCCTCCAAGTGTAGGCCATGGCGTCTCTGATCAAGATGGTTGATCGTCAGGTTGCGTAGCTCATTGGCCCGTAGCCCGGACAGGAAGGCAGTCTCGTACAACACGCGACGGTGAGAGGCGCATGAATCAAGAAGGCGTGTGATCTCTTCAACGGTCATGGCCAGCCGGGTGGTCTGTGGGGTCGTATCGAACGGGGCGAGAGCCTTTAGCGGGTCATCAGAGAGGTAGCCTCGCTGAACACACCAATCGCACAGAGCCGACAGGGCTTCAGCGTAGTTGGCGACAGTCTTGCCAGTCCGTCCCAGACGTTGAAGGCCACGTAGCTCCACTTCGACTCGTGGTAGAATGCCTGGCAGGTCGGCGAGTGTGGCAATCCCCATCTGCTCTTGCCACCACCGCAGATGGGTGCGGCGATTCCGGGCATGGGTCGTGCTCCATGGGTGGCCGTTGCGGCCCCCCTGAGATTCACCCCAGGACATGTATTCCTGAACGACCGTGTCGAAGGATCGGCTTCGGTGGCGATCTGCCGACGACTGTGCAGGACGGTACCCAAGACGGACTTGACGATGTTCATCCTCCAAGCGCCCAGCCATCTGCCGGGTCTCGGCACGGTCGCGAGTTCCTGAAAAGAATGTCCGTTTACCGGCAGAATCGGAGAACCAGCCTTGATACTTCCCGTCTTTGCTTCTCGGTTTCTTCCGAACGCCTGCCATGCTCACTCTCCGTCGCGCCAGGGGCGCATGAGCAACGACGCCAACGTGACGCCTTCCTGTTCAGCCAATGCCTCAAGCCTGAAACGCTCGTCCTCTGTCAGATAGACCATCACAGGCTCCGAACGCCTTTCCTTGGGTGCTATGGGCGGCCTTCCCGTACGCTTCCTGTCGGCTGCCCGCTGGGCGTTACTGCGCTTTTTGGCCATATCCCATTTTACTTTGACAAAATGCGTAAGTCAAGGTGACCGTTCGATCATTTTGCGTCGGACATCGTCGGCTCGTTGCTCTGCTTCTTGCGCCGCCTGCTCCAGCCGGTCCTCAAAGTGCTTCACCAGAACCCCAGCGGTCCATGCGTTCTGACCGAACAAGCGCATAGGTGGCGGAAGCTCGCCTCGCTCAACGGCCCGCTTCAC
>CAJWER010000395.1 GCA_913030785.1 uncultured Chloroflexota bacterium
AATGTCGCCGGGCATGACCAGAACGTCGCCGCAACCGATAGGAACGTCGTAGTCCCATGGGTACATGTCGAAATGTGTCGAGCTCAGGGGAGTCGCACCCCTCACAAACAGCGGCATCCCCATTTCGCGCGCCTGGGGCATTTCCCTGATGCAACCATCCACAACCACGCCGCTGGCGCCTTTCGTCTTGAGGGCCGTGAGGAGCATCTCTCCAAGACAGCCAGCCTCCATATTGCCACGGGCATCGATCACAAGGACGTCACCGTCCCGCACACCAATGATTCCCGACCACAGGGCTGTCAGCGACTCCTGCGCCTCCTCATCGCGAGTCTGCGCGATGTCCTCACGCCGTGGTAGGAATGCAACGGTGGTGGCGATGCCTACCGCCTTCAGTCCGGGCGTGTGGGCGACGGGCCAACCATGAACGACTTGAGGATTCCGCACTCCTCGCGAAGTGCGGAGCTAATGGTCGCTGTGCCGAACTCGCGGAACGGTTCCACCAGTTCTGCAGGGGGTCGTACTACGGGCGTTCGGTCCGTCATTTGCGTCTTCTGTCCGGGGACGAGTCAGGGCGCCCTCAATCTATATCATAGCGATGGCATATTCAACATCCAACGTGATAGCATTCTGCTGGCTCAACGGTGGGCCAGCAAGGGAGATATCTTGAGCCAAAAACTTGGACTAGTGACATACAACCTGGCACAGGGATGGGACCTGGGCACCATTATCGAACGGTGCGAAGCCCACGGATTCGGGGCCGCTGAATTCCGCACAACTCACGCCCACCGCGTCGAGCCCTCGCTTACGGCATCCGATAGGGCGGAGGTCAAGGCTCGCTGTCAGGACTCTGGTCTAAGGCAGATCAGCCTGGGTTCCACCTGCGAGTACCACTCGACGGATCCCGCTGAGGTCGACGCCAACGTCGAGAAGACTAACCTGTTCGTCGACCTGGCAGTCGACATCGGCGCCGTCGGAGTCAAGGTCCGCCCCAACGGCCTGCAAGTAGACAACGGCATCCCTGTGGAACAGACCCTGGAACAAATCGGACACGCCCTTCGACGCTGCGGTGAGCACGCCGAAGGAACCGGCGTTGGCATCTGGCTGGAGGTTCACGGCCGTCCCACACAACGTCCACCCTATATCAAAACCATCATGGAAGCGGTCGATCATCCAAGCGTCGGCGTATGTTGGAACTCCAACCCGACGGACGTGGTGGACGGCTCCGTGAAAGAGTATTTCGAGTTGCTACTGCCGTGGCTAATGTCGGTGCATATCAACAACATCTGGGACCGCAACTACCCGTACCGAGAGCTATTCGGGCTGCTACGGCAGTCCAGCTACGAAGGCTACTGCCTTGCCGAGATCGCGGAAGAGAGCAGTGAGCCCGATACCTTTATGCGCTACTACTCGGCCCTATTCCATGAGTTGGGCCGGGAGTAGTCGACCAGTCAGGAGACCATCATGAAAATAGGCTGCTGTGCCTACTCGTACCGAAAATACCTCACCTCAGGCCAGATGACCCTGGAGGCGTTCGTTGACATCGCTTCCGACCTTGGTGTTGAAGGCGTTGAGTTGACGTCCTACTACTTCCCATCCACAGACGCAGCCTACCTGCACTCTTTGAAGCGGCACTGCCTGCTGCGCGGGGTCAGCGTGTCCGGCGCCGCGGTTGGCAGCAAGCTCACTCTTGCCTCAGACGAAGAGCGAGCAGCCGAGGTGCGCATGGTCAAGGAGTGGCTGCGGCACGCCCGAGAATTGGGTGCACCGGAGCTGCGCGTGTTCGCGGGGCTCACCCCTGCAGGTCACACCGACGACGAGGCATTCGGCTGGGCCGTCGCGGCACTGAAGGAGTGCGTCCCGGTTGCGGAGGATGTGGGCGTGGTGATGGCGCTTGAGAATCACGGGGGTATCACGACGACATCGGCGCAGGTGATAGCTCTAATCAAAGCAGTCGACTCGCCGTGGCTTCAGGTCAACCTGGACACAGGCAACTACGGACTGGACCCCGAAGTGGACCCGTACGAGGGCATGAGACGGGTCGCAGCGCTGTCGGTGACCGCCCATCACAAGGTCTCGATGCGGACGCCCGACGGGCCGAAGCGGGTAGATGTTACGCAGGTCGTTTCGACGCTGCGAGCTGCTGACTATCGCGGCTTCCTGAACATCGAGTTCGAGGAGGACGACGACCCAATGACAGGCGTCCCTCGCGTCGTCGAAGAGATCCGAAGCGCGCTGGCTTCTGCGTGAGCACAGAAGTGTCCTAAAGGCAGAGCCTGAGACACCATGTGCCTTGGACTACCAAATGCAGCGTAGGGGCGGGTCTGTGATTCGCCCGGGG
>CAJWER010000396.1 GCA_913030785.1 uncultured Chloroflexota bacterium
CTCGTGATGACGACCATCCTGCTGCGACGGCCCTCAGGCCACAGACCCGCCACTAGGCCGTAGCCCCCTAGGCTATACTGCCCCCAGAGGCAGGGCTGCTAAGCCCCGAAGGGAGGACAAAAGTGCAGTTCGGGATACATTCCGCGTTTCATACGGAATCAGTAGATCTGGCAGAGTTCGCTGCCAGGTGCGACGAACTGGGCTTCGAGTCTCTCTGGCTACCTGAACACACGGTTATCCCCGTGAATCCCTCGGTCGGCCCCGGTGGCGTACCGGGTTTGCCAATCCCTGATTCCTATCTGCTCATGGTCGATCCTTTAATTGGTCTGACGATCGCCGCCGCTGCGACAAGCCGGCTTCGTCTGGGTACCGGCGTGTGCCTGATCCCGGAGCACCACCCAATAGACCTCGCAAAGCGCATCTCCTCGCTGGACTTGTATTCAGCCGGACGGTTCATCCTGGGTGTGGGCGCCGGCTGGCAACCCGAGGAAACAGCGGCTCTGGGCGGGGACTTCGAACGCAGGTGGGCGCAGACCAAAGAGTCCATCACGATCATGAAGAAACTGTGGACGGAAGATGAGCCCGAGCATACGGGGAGCTATTACCAGTTCCCGCCGCTCAGGTTCCACCCCAGGCCCATCCAGAAGCCAGGGCCGCCGATCTTGCTGGGGGGCACTTCAAAGTGGGTGTTCAGGCGAGTGGCGGCATGGGCAGATGGATGGGCGCCGTGGATGATAAGCCCGGAGGATCTGTCAGCCGGGCAACGTGAACTTGACCGTGAATGCGAACGTGCAGGGCGCGACCCCACGACAACGACGATAACGGTGTTTGCGAGCATATCCAACCATTGGAAAGTCAGGGACTATGCCGAAGCTGGAGCCGATCGCATTGTGTTCACGGTGGCGTCTACACGTGACCGGGATCCGTTCGGGCGGATAGAAGAAATCGCGAAAGCCGAGGGGATGTGACTTCGATGAACGGGTAGAACTCCCAAATCATGAATTCGGATCGACGTGGCTGGCAGAAGCTGTCATCGTACGGTGCTAGGAGCATGGATCCCTAGGTTATACTGCCCCCAGAGGCAGGGTCATGCCGACTGTGATGAGACATAAGTCCGTACTAGCACTGGGATATGCGCTGATTGCGGTGGTCACGGCGTGTTCTGGCTGGAGTAGCGAAGGCCGTCAATTCAGACAGCTGAGTGCGATCGCCCGATGTGGTGACTCGCGGCTCGGTAGACGGCAACCGGTGCAAGGAGACCGAGATGCACGTGATCTTGACGGGTTGCGAATACGTGGGCACTACGACTTTGGGCTGGGCCATATCCCGTTGGGCGAAAGGCGTCATGGGCGGGCATCACTGGTTCCACGACCATTGGAAGATCCCGCACGTAAACCATCCGGCGGCAGCAGACCTGGCGATGACGGACCGGCTATACGAAGAGTGGGCCGCCGGCAAAGGTCCAGACCCAACGACTATCGGGTTGTCACCCGAGGAGAGGAAGCAGTTCCTCGCGCTGTCGCCGCAGCTCAAGGAGATGTTCCAGCGTTACCACATGGACTACCATGTCCGGCCGTCGTTCTTTAAGAACATGCCCGACCACAACATCATCGGCATGCATGTGGACGAGGCGGTCTACGCACCGCTGTACCACGGCTACGGCGGGCCCGGTCAGTATTCAGATCGGGCGTTGTACGTTCGCTACATTGAGGAACAAATCATCGAGCTGGCTTCGCACACCGTCAGCGTCCTGGTCAATGCCACGCCAGAGGTGATTCGCCGCCGGATGAGAGAGAGCCCCCACCAGGACGGACTTGTTCAGGACAAGGACATCGAGTATGTCGTCCAGCGTTTTGAAGAGGAGCACGAGCGGTCGCTGATCAAGAACAAATTCACTATCGATACAAGCACCGCGACTGTCGAGGAGTGCCTAGAGACGTTTCTCAAGAAGTACGAGCCGTTCATCACCGACGCCGACAAGACTCGGATGCTGGCCCACAGAGCTAAGCGGCGGGGCGACTGATCGGGCCCTTGAGCCCAGGACAGGGAGATCTATGGAACCCAACCTCGACAATATCACGAAGACACCCAGGGTCCTGTTCGTGGACGACGAGGCTATCAAGCTCAATCCTAAAAGGACGCCAAGGCCTACTATGGCAGGGGCGTTATGTACCAGAGGCTTGGCCAGCAGGAACTAGCGGACCGCGATTTCACTGCTTTTAGGTACAACCGTAAGGCCAAGGAACTCGGAGTCGAGTAGGAGCCACTAAGGGATGTGCCCAGACCCCCAGTTGCTCTACGCTTATAGGCACAACCTCATAA
>CAJWER010000397.1 GCA_913030785.1 uncultured Chloroflexota bacterium
CATACGAGATAAGCTAGTGACTGGAGTTCAGACGTGTGCTCTTCCGATCTAAAGTACACACAACCCTACGATATGCTTCCCAGAAATGTAGACCCAATCACCTTCGAGGTAATACGCAACGCCTTCGACTCCCTCGTGGACGAAATGGCGCTCACGGTCATGAGGACGGCCCAGTCCGGCGTGGTGAAAGACGCCATGGACTACGCTACTGTCTTCTGCGACCGCGAGGGCCGTGTAATAGCCCAGGGAGTGACCGTCGTGCTGATGGCCAACGTGTTCCCGGACGCGATCGCCGCGGTGCTCGACAGATTCGCCGGCGACATCAACCCCGGAGACGTCTTCATCGCAAACGACCCCTATGGCTCCGGTGGCAGCCACCTCCCGGACGTATACATCATGCGGCCAATCTTCATCGACGACCAGTTGGAGGGCTTTTCAGGGGTCACAGCCCACCAGGCCGACATTGGAGGGCTGGTCCCCGGCAGCAACTCGACCAACTCCACCGAGATATATCAGGAGGGGCTCCGCATCCCGACCGTGAAGCTCTACGAAGCGGGTGTGCTAAGCGAGACGATGTGGAACTTGATAGAGCACAACGTTCGGGTGCCAAAGACGGTCCTCGGCGACATGCGGGCCCAGATCGCAGCGACCTCCGTGGGTGAACGAGGGTATCGACTGCTGGCCGAGCGCTATGGAAAGAAGGAGCTCCGCCGGTACACCGACGCAATCCTGGAATACAGCGAAGCAATGGTTCGCGCCGAGATACACGATCTCCCTGATGGCACGTACCGTTTCTTGGACCACATCGACGGCGACGGCATCGAGTCGGGGACAGTCATAGTGAGGGTCGCGGTGACCGTGGCCGGTGACGGCGTAATCGTGGACTTCGAGGGCAGCTCGCCACAGGCCAAGGCCGGCATCAACTCTGTCCTCACCTTCACAAAGTCGGCCACCTTCGGGGCTATTCGCATGATTATCGACCCCACCATTCCTAACTCCGCAGGCTGCTACCGCCCGATCGAGGTCCGAGCACCCCTGGGCAGCGTCGTGAATCCCCGGCTACCGGGCGCCGTCGGAGCCCGCGGTGTAACCGGCTACCGCATCGTGGACTCGGTCCTGGGCGCGCTGTCGCAGGCCGTCCCCAACCGGGTGCCGGCCGAGGGCGAAGGCGGCAATACCATCATCAGCATCGGCGGCTACGACGAGGACTTCGAGCCTTTTGCCTTCGTGGACCTATTTGCCGGGGCGCGAGGCGGCGGTCCTCTCGGCGACGGCGTAGAAGGCGTCTCCCACCCCGCAGTCAATATCTCGAATACCCCGGTGGAGATCGCCGAGGTCGAACTACCGGTTCGCTTCGAACGCTACTCTATCGAGCAGAATACCGGCGGACCCGGCAAACACCGCGGGGCGCTCGCACAGGTCCGACAGGTCAAATCCCTTGCCCATAATGCGATCCTCCAGATCAGATCCGACAAACGCAAGTATCCGCCCTACGGCCTACACGGCGGAAAGCCTGGTTCGCCGTCCTGGAACATCCTGAACCCCGGCGACGGAGAAACTGTGCTGCCGACGATGGGCACCACCGAGCTGAAGCGTGGCGACGTGATCCGGCACGTCATGGCCGGCGGCGGAGGCTGGGGCGATCCGCTGGAGCGCGACCCCGAGGCGGTGGAAGCCGACATCCGAGACGAGAAAGTAACCATCGACCACGCCCTCACCCAATACGGAGTGATCATCGACCCCGCAACCCTGCGCGCAGACCTCGTTGCAACTGCGACGGAGCGGCAAAAGCTCCGGACCTGAGTGCAATCCACAAGAGTCAGAGGTGACCATACCGTGCTAGACATTGTCGTCCGTGGTGGAACGGTCGTCGACGGCACCGGAGCACCCGGCATGCGGGCCGACATCGGCATCACCGGCGACCAGATCACGGCCATCGGCGATCTTGCCAATGCAGAGAGCCGCAGTACTCTCGACGCGACAGGCATGGTCGTCGCGCCTGGTTTCATCGACATCCACAGCCATTCCGATTTCACCCTCCTGGTCGACCCCCGCGCCCAGAGCGCAATTGCCCAGGGCGTGACCACGGAGGTCATAGGCAACTGCGGCCACGGCTGCGCCCCCCTCACGAACCCACAGCGCTATTGGGGTAATATCTACGGCCACGTCCCTGGCTTTCCCACCGAGTGGCGGACCACAGCAGAGTATCTGGAGCGCATGGATGAGGGCCGTCCGGCCGTGAATATCGCCGCCCTCGTCCCCAACGGCAACCTGCGCTTGGCGTCTGTCGCAGACCCCGGCAAACCGGCTAACCCTCG
>CAJWER010000398.1 GCA_913030785.1 uncultured Chloroflexota bacterium
GCGTGGGAGCCGTGGAGGTCAACGGCTACACGATCGAACCAGAGGCGGACCTCTACGGGGCGGACCTCAGAGGGGCGAACCTCGAAGGGGCGTACCTCTTTCCACCACCTCAGGTTGGGTAGCCCACCAAAGCAGTTGATCTAACGCAGCCATGGAAATCCCGAGTTCGCTCGCTGCAACTTCGGCTACAAGAAGCAAGGCACTCGGCTCATCTGGCACGTCGAATCCAAGTGTCCCGAGCACCTTTCTTGTTTGTACATCTGGCTTCAGGGTGTCGGCTCCGCTCAATAAGCGGAGGTATGCGAAAAGCGCCGGGCCAATGCCTTTGATAGAGCCGACATACGGATCAAGTTTCGAGGCGTGCGCCACTGGGTCTACCCAATGAGCCCATTGCCGGCATGCTGAATCGTCAGACTCCAACCCGTGGTCCTCAGCGAAAGCGACCAGTCCTCCGGCAACTCGTTGCATGACGCCGCCCTCGTCTTGGCTGGTCCTCAACTTGAGGATGTCGTTGGGGCTTCTGTCTCGGAGTTGGCGAAGGCCGTGGTCGTCTCGTGAGTCCCGGTATGCGTCAACCATTGGCAGCACCCGAGTCTGGTAGGGCCGCTGGCGGCTCGCGACCACATCGATAACGGCCAGCGCCCGTGCCCCTTCATAGAGGGTGGGCAGGTCCGCGGCCCGCTTCTCTGCCTCCATGCCGTGAACTTGGAAGATCTCTTGGAGCGCGCCCATTGCCTGTGCCCAACCTTGACGTTTCCGCACTACCTGCGAGACAGGGGCGAGAGTCACCTGCGAACCTTCACAACCACAGTCTTTCAGAAGACTCTGGAGCCTCTTCGCCGCCGGAGTGATCTTCGAGGACTAGGACGTTCTGGCAGCCCTGCTGGTCGGTCCGTAGCATGGACGGCGTGGCCGATTGTGAGCTCATTGTGAAACCACCGATCCTTCTTGATGGCGGTATGGGCCAGGAGTTGATCCGGCGAGGGGCTAACCGCAAATCCGACATGTGGGCAGCCTGGGCCCTGGTCCACGACCCCGAGTTGGTCACCGCAGTCCACACTGATTACATCGCTGCCGGGGTGGACGTACTCACCACCAACACCTACTCCACTTCTGCCGACCGCCTTGAATATGTCGGCCTCGGAGACCGGACCGAGGAGCTCACCCGTCTGGCTGGTCGGCTGGCCCGAGAGGTGGCCGACAACGCCGGCCGTGAGGTGATGGTTGCCGCATCGTTGCCACCCCTTCGCCACAGCTACAACCCGGATCCCGACGCCACCTACGAAGAACTCCTATACGAGTACAGCGAGATGGTCGGGTACCTGGCCGAGAGTGTCGACTTGTTCCTGGCCGAGACCATGGGAGCGTTGTTTGAGGCCCAGGCAGCCGTAGATGCCGCCCGCGAATCTGGTCGAATAGTGTGGGTCTCGTTCACCCTCCAGGGATCACCTGGCCCCCATCTGCTCGATGGCACGTCGTTCGCTGAAGCCGTCGCATCGATCGACGCCGACGCCTACCTAATCAACTGTTGTCCCCCCGAAGAGATCTCCAGTGCCCTCCCGATCCTCCGGGCGGCGACTAACCGACCCGTTGGGGTGTACGCCAATGGGTTCCGCGAGGTGCCTTTGGGCTACCGGCGGCGGGAGGGAGACCCTCTGCCGCTTGTACGTACCGACATGGGAACGGATCGCTATGCGCAAATAGTGCTGGAGTGGGTAGACGCGGGAGCCGACATAGTCGGCGGGTGCTGTGAGATCGGTCCTGACCACATTGCTCGGATCCGCCAAGTGCTACCCCAGCCATATTCCGACCTCTAGGAGTCCTGAACCAGCATGGTTTCCCCAGATTTCGTCTACAGCCGCAGTTATCGCGGGAGCGTGAAGGCAGTCATCCTCGACTGGAGCGGGACCACCGCTGACGCCTATGTCATAGCTCCCGCGGTCGTATTCGTAGAGGTGTTTTCCAAGCACGGCGTCGAGATCTCAATGGAGGAGGTCCGGGGACCGATGGGCTTGCGTAAGGACCTCCACATCAAGGCTCTCACCGAAGATCCCACGATACGGGAGCGGTGGAAGGGCGTTCACGGCAGATATCCGGACCAGTCCGACGTCGACACGATGTTCGAGCGTTTTGTACCGCTGCAACTGGAATGCCTGCCCAAATACACCACGTTGTTGCCGGACGTAGCCGAGGTAACGACCAAACTGCAGGCCGACGGTATCAAGATAGGGTCAAGCACCGGTTTTACACGGCCAATGGTCGATATCTTGGAATCGGCGGCCAAGAAGCAGGGCTACG
>CAJWER010000399.1 GCA_913030785.1 uncultured Chloroflexota bacterium
GTCGCCAACCCGCGGCGAGTCCGACCACGAAGCAGGCGGCGGCCTCCTCCCCGACGAAAGAGCGCGCTTTCGAAAAACGTCGCGCCGTATACCGGATCCAACCAATCTGGGCCGATTACCAAGTCGATTGGCCCATGTGACTGAGTTTCGGTTCGGAGGAGACGTGCGGCATCCAGTACTAGCCGACCGGGGTTCTCCGGTGTGCCGTGGGGCTCTCCCTCCTCGGCAGGGAGGTGGACGGTCTGAGGTCGTAGACAGTCCACATAGGGACAATGGGCGAAGATCCCGTGATTCTTCTCGTTGAATAGCAACACGATTCGAGCAGCCGGTAGGTTCCGACGAAGTTGACGCAATACGGGCCCAAGCAATACGGCGTCGCCTAAGTTGTCCCAGTGGATGACTGCGACGTGACGTACCTCGTCGATAGACCGAGGTCCCGTTCCAATGCGCCGTCCAAAACGTGGCAGAAGTAACTGCGCCACGATCCGACGTGGCAGTCTTGCAATAACCAGCCTCCACGGCATGAGGGTTGGATCTTCAAGTGCCCTTGTGGGACGTCTTAGGGGGCGCCAATTAAACAACGCCGGCGTTCGGCGACGGGCTCTTGCGCCGGGAAGTTGATTCATGTCTTCAGCAACTGTCCAGTGCACCACGTAGCGATTCTGCGATTTGCGCAAAGTCCTCGTATGTTCCGTCCTGGACAAGCCGGCCCTTCTCGACCAGATGTATTCGGGTGCAGTTCCGCAAGATAGGCAACCGGTGGGACACGACAATCGTCGTATAACTCTCAGCGATTTCGGTGAGTGACTCTGCCAGATCAATCTCCGTCGCACGATCTAAAGAGGCTGTGGGCTCATCCAGGATGAGAACCTCCGCCTCCTTGTACAACGCTCGAGCGATCGAGATCCTCTGACTCTGACCACCCGACATGCGAACACCACGGTCCCCCATGTAGGTCGATAGCCCGTCAGGAAGCGCTAACACCTGGTCGGAAATTTTGGCGCGTTCAAGCGCCCACCAAACTCGTTCATCGTCAATCGACTCCGGAGAGCTACCAAAAGCGACGTTGGTCCGAATAGTGGAATCCGCCATGAACGCCGTCTGGGCCACTAGGCCTACCTGCGCCCTCCACGCGACTAGGGAGTCGCGAATATCCCGGCCATCAACGAGCACTTCTCCTGAGTCGGGACTGATCAGCCCAGCTACTACATTCAAAATAGTGGTCTTACCTTCACCTGATGCCCCGATCAGGCCAATGGATTCGCCTCTTTTCACCTGGAAACTGATCCCAGTGACCGCTGGCTGGATCGCTCCCGGGTATGTGACAGATACATCCCGGATGCCGATCAGGTCTCTGACTTTGAAGGGTTCTCTGGATACACCGAGATTTTCAGTGGGCCCGTGTAATACCGGACTAACTAGATCTAATGCCGGGATGCCGTAGGACACGTTGCCGATTGCTGCTAGCAACCGATTCGCTGAAGGCAGAATCCGAAATCCCGCGTAGCCGAACAGGGCCATTGTGGTGATCCCTGCTTGCTCGGAGCCTCTTAGGGTGTAGGTCATGACGAGGCCTGCAACGGCAGCTGCAAGAAGCCCCTCCGTCACCAGCCGTGGTGCTTGTGACATCGTTTGATAACGCCAGTATGCCTGGGCCAGCAAATCGCGATCTTTTCTATAACGACTGACGAAGAAGCCCTCGGCATTGGCAAGCTTGATCTCCCGAAATCCGCCGAAGAACTCCTGAATCTGCTGAAGACATTCTGACGCATGGTCTTCTGCACTAGCGCCCCATCCTGTGATGTACCGCCCAAATACCCGATAGCCGCTATAAACCAACGCCGCGCCGCCCGCTACAACGCCCAGAGCAGTAGCCGGTGAGATGACGGCCAGTACGGTCACGAGACCGATAATGACCGCGGTCTCCGTACCGATAGCCAGAATCCCTAGCAGCGACTGTCGGATGAGCATCTCGGAGGCGTACCAAGTGTTTCGAAGAAAATCGCCGGACCGTTGAGTCTGGTGCACGAGGAGTGGGCTTTTACCGTAATGCTCGAGGACCCTGGCGCTAAGTGAGCCTGCGAATTGTTGGACACGTCGTAGCTGTAAATGACTCTCGGCTAGCGAGAACGTCATACGGAGCATTGCGTAAACAAGCGTCAGGAGGCCCAGGATGAGCGTGACGTCATCAGGTGCATAGTCCGGGAACAGCCTGTCCACGGCGGTTGGATGTTCGCCTGATGTAAACCGGGTGAGCAGGGATA
>CAJWER010000400.1 GCA_913030785.1 uncultured Chloroflexota bacterium
TGCAACCCAACGCCAAGAAGACCACCCCCGTCCAGATGAACAGCAAGCTCACGATACCCGCCGGGCTGGAACCTGAAGCCGGGTTGATGCCAAGCCGAAAATGTGTTGGTGCAAGTCAACAGAGTCGACAGCGTGCCCGCAACGATCATTACATCGGACTGCCTTGGACTAGCTCGAAAAACCACTCCAAAACGATCAAGATCGTAACATGATGCTCCCGCGTGCATCATCTCTACAGCACAACATGCTAAGCCGAAGGTCATGGGCCACAGAGAACCGGTCCGCGCCCAATTGATTAGGCTATCGACTTGGGTCACAAAAAATCCCTTCTCTATGACCTCTGGAATATCAATAGGAACTTCTTGGCTCAATCCCATTCCAGTGCTCCCTTGCGCCATTCATAAATGAACCCAACTACCAAGAGACCGAGAAATACGGCCATAGCAACCAGTCCAAACAAACCCACTTGCTCTAGAGATACCGCCCACGGAAACAAAAACGCGATCTCTAAATCAAAGATAATGAACAGTATTGCAACCAGATAATAGCGGACATCAAACCGCATCCGAGTATCTTCGAAAGGTTCAAATCCACACTCGTAAGGTGAGGTTTTGTCAGGATCCTTCCGCCCACTCCCAAGAGCCATACCGAGCAACAGCAGCACGATACCCAAAGCACCTGAGATGCACAGAAAAATTAGGATAGGGGCGTAATTTGTGAGCATTTCTCACCCTATAGACGGCGCGGATTGTACCAGCCCTCAATGAACTGGAAAATGGCCATGCGGGCCTCTGCCTTGGTCTGGAACTTCCACCGGTCGAGCAACTCGCATTCGAGAGTCGCGCAGAAGCTCTCGCACATCGCATTGTCGTAGGCATTGCCAACCGACCCCATTGACGGCCGTACACCGGCTTCCTTGCAACGCAGGCCGAAGGCGATCGAGGTGTACTGTGTGCCCTGATCGCTATGATGGATGACATCGCTCGGTCGTCGTTGCTCGAGAGCCATGTTCAGCGCGTCGAGCACGAGATCGGTCTTGATGTGCGTCTTCATCGACCAGCCGACCACACGACGACTCCACGCATCGACGACGACCGACAGGTACAAGAAGCCGCTCCAGGTCGGTATGTAGGTGATGTCGGCAACCCATAGATGGTCCGGGCCGTGCACACTGAAGTCACGCGCGACGAGATCGGGGGCAGGCCGTGCATCCCTCGCGCGCTTCGTCGTGCGCCACTTCCTTCGCCGCGTAGCGCCTTGTAGTCCTGCCAACCGCATCAGACGACGCACTCGCTTGTGATTCACCCTCCAGCCGTCGTCTCGGAGCTCTGCGTACATCCGCGGCTGGCCATACGTCTCACGGCTGAACGTGTGGATTTCTCGCATCCGACCCAGAAGTCGCTTGTTCTCGACGGCACGATGCGATGGAGGACGCTTTCTCCACGCGTAGTATCCGCTGGGCGAGACGCTCAAGACTTCGCACATCATCTGGACGCTGAACTCGGCCTGGTTGGCCCTCACGAACTCGAACGCTTCGGGGGCACTGAGTCGGACTCCTGAGCGAACCAGGCCGCGGCTTTTTTTAGGATCTCCCGCTCGACCCGGAGCCGCTTGTTCTCACGCCGAAGGCTCCGAAGTTCTTCGAGCTCGGACGACGTCAGGCCGTCGCTTCTGACCCCCGTGTCGAGGTCGGACTGCTTTACCCAGTTGTGGATCGTCTGCGCCGTTGGCTCGAACTCCCGGCTCAGCTCCTCTGGCGTTCGCCCTGCTTTCATCAGCTCGACCATCTGCTGCCGGAACTCCGGTGAGTACGGCGGTCGCGTTCTTGGCATCGTGGACTCCTTTCTCTAAAGAGAATAGGTGTCCACCGTCAGGGGCTAACTCCATAGAGACTATCACAGGGGGATGGATGATCGCGGCGGATGATGTCAGTGGGCTTTCTTCAAGCTATGGTAGCCTGCGGTGACATCGCCAGGATAAAATTCGGACGGTCGCTTTCAGACGCTTCCTCTAGCCTTTAAAGGAGTGATTGATTGGGCGCACTGCAGGACTTCCTCGAGAAGCACTATCGCCATTTCAACGCTCGAGAGGTCGTTGAGGCCGCGAGGGCGTTCGAGGCGCACGTGGAGGCGGGGCGCGCCGGGCCGCGAGGCGGCCGATGAAGGCGGCCACCGGGGTGTGTACATGGACCATGTCAAAGCCCTCGTCGCGAAACAGCGCGAACAGCCGC
>CAJWER010000401.1 GCA_913030785.1 uncultured Chloroflexota bacterium
GACCTCGCCATTGACGAGCACATAGGGGATGCCCACCGGATACTGCACGGGGTCGTCGTACGTCGCCGTGTCGATCACGCGCTCCGCGTCGAAGATCGCCAGGTCGGCAAACCAGCCCTCCTGGACGCGACCACGGTCGGGCAGGCCGAATCGTCGCGCGGGCCGGTCGGTCATTCGGTGGACCATGCCCTCCAGGCTGATGCCACCGAACTGGCGCCGCAGCCGCCCCAGGAAGCGTGGGAACGCGCCGTAGGACCGTGGATGTGGCATGCTACCTGCCGGGGTGATGTCCGAGCACACCATGTAGTCTGGGCGGGCCAGCAGCTCCATTGAATCCCGGCTCACCTGCTTCCACAGCCCGTAGCTCGTTGGCGGGGGCATCGTGTAGCCCACGCTGAGATCCTCCTCCAGCAACAGGTCGCAGACCAGCTCGCCCATCGAGACGCCGCGGGCCTTCGCCAGGTCCGGCGCGCTCATCCCCTCCAATTCCGCGTTCTTCGGCAGGTAGGAGAATACGACCTCGTCCAGCGATCGGTGGTAATACAGATCCCTCTCCAGGTACTCGACGATCTTCGCACGCTCTGCCTTGTCCTCGAGACGACGCAAGATGGCGTCGGGTCCGCCTTCCTGTGCCCAGCTCGGTAGGAAGCTGATGGGGATCGTCGAGCCGGAGGCGTAGGGATAGATGTCCAGGGTGATGTCGATGCCATCGGCCTCGGCCTGATCGACCAGCTCCATGTGCTCGGTGACCTTGCCCGCCGTCCTGGGGTCTGTCCTGAAGTGGGCCAGGTGCAGCTTCACGCCAGATCTGCGGGCGATCTCGATCGCCTCGGCCACCCCGCCGCCGGCGAAGGCTCGCTCCGGGTTCTTCTGGCGCGGTTCAGACATCAAGACGCCGCCAGCGTCCCGCACCACCTCGCACAGCTCCACAAGCTCCTCGGTGCTCGTCCAGGGCCCAGGATAGTAGCTCGAGCCGGTGCTGAATCCGACCGCTCCCTGCTCCATGCCTTCCTTGACCAACCCCTTGGCCTGGTCCATCGCATCCCCGGTTAGCGGGACATCCACGAAACCCACCACCTCCAGCCTCATCGTGCCATTGGGAACCAGGTATGCGGTGTTGATCGCCACCTTCCGATCGTAATTGGCGCGGAAGGCCGTCACGCTGCTCATATCCAGATCCTCGGGCGGCTCCCCCAGCAGCCCAGAGAGCCACCGGCGGTACATCAGGTACTTGTCATGGGACAGAGGCGCATAGGACATCCCGTCGATGCCCAGCAATTCGGTAGTGATGCCCTGCCGCACACCATTGGCGTGCTGCGGATTAACCAGCAGGTCACCCTCGGAGTGGACGTGCGGATCGATGAAGCCCGGAGCCACTGTAAGGCCGTGTGCGTCCACGACACGGCGCGCTTCCGAGCCCATCAGGTCCCCTACGGCTACGATGCGGTCCCCCATCACCCCAACGTCAGCTCGCCTCGCCGGAGCATCGGTACCGTCCACCACCATCCCGCCCTCAATAACAACATCGAACATGCGGCTACCCTCCCGCCCATACGAAAGCTTTTGTTCACGTAGCCGCAGCATATTCCACACAGCCGCCCAGCGCAACCGGTCGTTACCCCACCCCTACGACGACCTCCCTTCCTCCGACACCTTCCTTATGCCACAAACACAAAAAGGGCCGCCGATTTATCGGCGACCCCATTTGACTTGGGACCCTATTTCAAAGCAGGCGATGCAGCCAGTATCACTAGCCCACGGGCGTTTGTACGCGGCCGTTGCCGCTGTACTTCGATAGGCGGCGTAGGAACGGAGGCAGGTCCAGGTCGGACTTGCCATCGGCCGTCTCTCGCAGGATGGCCCTCAGGTCCTCGTCCTGCTCCTGTACCGTATCGATGGTCGGGAATCCGGTCGCGATGACCGTGAGCTTGATCTCGTTCTCGCTCTTCTGGTCCGTGACCATGCCGAAGATGATGTTGCAGTCCGGGCTGACGACCCGCTGGATAACCTCTGCGGCCTCGTGTACCTCGGACAGCTTGAGATCCGACCCACCGGTAATGTTGAACAGAACACCCATCGCACCCTCGATGGACACGTCGAGCAGCGGGTTGGAGATGGCCTGTTGCGCCGCCTCCTTCGCCCGGTTCTCGCCCGTGCCCCAGCCAATGGACATCCAGGCGGGGCCGGCC
>CAJWER010000402.1 GCA_913030785.1 uncultured Chloroflexota bacterium
GAGTTGTACCGGGCGTACTTGGCCCAGTTCTTATACGACCCGACGCCGCTCAACGTCACTCCCGTCGCCACGGATGACAGCTCTCCTTACTGGATCCGCGAGGTCGTCGAATTCGATGCGGCATACGGTGGCGAGCGGATGACAGCCCATCTGTTCGTGCCGCGCGACGTGCCGACGCCCTATCAGACGGTCGTCTACCTCCCCGGGTCCAACGCGACCCGCCAGACATCCAGCGACCGAATGGGGCTCTCCAGCATCGATTTGATCGTGGAGAGCGGGCGAGCCGTTCTGTGGCCCGTGTACAAAGACACGTATGAGCGATCCACGGGTCTCGAGTTCACTGATCCCAATGAAAGTCGCGCATATGTGGAGCACGTCATCTGGTGGATCAAAGACCTCGAGCGATCCCTGGATTATCTCGAGACGCGACCCGACATCGACGTCGAGAGGATCGCCTACCTGGGCCATAGCTGGGGCGCGCGCATGGGCAACATCGCCCTCGCCGTTGAGCCTCGGCTGCGTGTGGGTGTCCTGATTTCGGGTGGTTTCCCTCTCATGTTCTCCCAGCCCGAAGTCGCCGAGATTACCTTCGCGGCTCGCGTCTCAATCCCGGTACTCTTCATCACGGGCACGCATGACCGCGTGTTCCCCTACGAAACCAGTCAGACGCCTATGTTCGAGCACCTCGGCACCGCCGAGACGGACAAGCACTGGGTGAGATACGACGGCAGCCACGGTGTCAGAGGGGAGTTCCGCGAGCAGGTCTACCAGGAAATCCAGGACTGGCTGGACGAGTACTTCGGACCTGTTGGGTAGAGAAAGACTTGGGTGGAGCTTCTGGAAGTTTACTCCTCCTCCTTTTCTCTCCTCCCCTTTGAGCATCCACCGGAGAAGCCCCCAGCACATCAAGACGATTCCGAAGCTACTCAGGTCGGGATCGGACCGGGGGCGGGGCATCAGTCGCTTCTGTGAAGCGTTTCGAACGCTCGTAATACTTGAGCAAGTATCCGTGTGTATCCGATGGTTCGGTATCAGGATCATCGAGCAGGAACCGTACGAGGCGCGAGTCATCGACTCGCATCTGAGCACCGCCCGCGACTCGCTCGGCGACGGCTATCAGCCCGACCCCGACCCCCCTCATGCCATGTCCCATCCCACACCCCGACCTCACTCACCTCCCGCGTCGATAAGGCGGTTGCATCACCTATCCACTCCCTTCGTGAATTCGTTGAGGCACTCGCTATAGAGTCACGGCTCTTCACCGAGCCGGTACAAGCATGAGCCGATATTCAGCCCGAGCCTCAACCGCCTCTTTGGTGAAAAGCATGGGAAAGTATTCCCCAGCCCCCCACGGTTCGCTGAGATTCCCGTAGAACGGACTCCCAGGTCGGCCGGACTGCCCCGGAGCGTTGGTAAAGACGGAATTATCAAAGTCGGAGAAATCGACGATGTGGCGGTATGTCGCTCCGGTAGCCGCCATCGTCCCAGCCCCTCCCGATCGCTCTACCGAGGGAAGGTCATATGCCGACACAAACCTGTGGGGGAATTCGGACCGCTGAATCATGCCCCAGCGCCACTCCTCCAAATCCTCCCCCAGCTCTGATAGAAGATTGTCGAGCCCCTGCTGAATCGCTCCCTCCAGCAACGAATGGCGGGCCTCTTCGGATCCTTCATTTGCCCGAGCGTCATCGGGAATCTCACGCCGCACCGCACTGTAGATCGCAGCGGCCCGGCTGTCGCGTTGGTACACTGCGTCCCAAGCGGCGAGGTCAGCTCTGGCACGCTCGATCACTGGATCCTCCGAGGTCCATCCACGGAAAAAAGGCAAGTCCGCGTTGGCTGCTGCGGAATAGGCATCTTGCTGGAGGTCTATATGGTCTTGAAGGGTGAAGCCGGTTCGGCCCGAGAGGACCCCCTGCAGGCGCTCAAATCTGGGGAATGTTGTGGCGCTCTTGAAAAAGAGCGGTGGATCGTAGCCAGGAGGGTGGATGTTATGGTTTGCAGTACCGATCCAGCCACGCTCGGGATTAAACTCCTCCGGGAGGTCACTGCGAAAGCCGTCCCATTCGTATGCGCCGGTTCCGGGAACAGGGAGCCGACCGTGCCACCCCTCCCGTTTGGGCGATGCCGCAGCGGCTTGCCAGGCAATATTTCCGTCGACGTCACCACCGATCATGTTCTCGGTGG
>CAJWER010000403.1 GCA_913030785.1 uncultured Chloroflexota bacterium
GTGGTGTAGCCTTGGGTGTGGACCGGTTGGTGGCTCAGTTCGTCGGTGCTGGGAGTCTTCGGGACGTGATCGCTTTTCCGAAGACAACCGCGGCGCGGGCTCTCTACGAGGGGGCGCCGAGCCCGGTGACCGACACGGACCTCTCTGGCCTGGGGCTTTCGCTGGGGACGACTCTGCAGCAGAGCGAGGTGAGGAGGGAGACGGAATGAGCGTTGGGCAGGGAACTGTTGTGGAACATCGCCTCGACGCAGAGGGAGTTGATCCGCTACTGCTTGCGGGAGTGAATGACGCCCATATCCAGGAGGTCACCGGACTGTTCGACGTTCGATTTGTGCTGAGGGGGGATCACGTCATTCTCTCCGGGGAGCTTGCGGCCGTCGAGAGTGCGGTTCCCCTCGTCCAGCATCTCATCGAGTTGTCCCGTCTTCGGGTGCCGTTCGACACGAACGACATCGCTCGCTTTGGAGAGGGGTTGGCGGCGGGGGGCGTCGTGCACCCGGAAAGCGATGTGGAGGTCGCTCTGCCGGGGTCGCGCAAAGTGATCCGCCCGAAGTCCGAAGGACAGCGTCTATACCTCAAGTCGGTCATGGAGTTCGACGTGGTGATCGGGATCGGGCCAGCGGGGACGGGAAAGACCTATTTAGCCGTGGCCGCGGCCCTCGACGCTCTCTACAAGAGGCGGGTCCGGCGCATTGTTCTGGCTCGGCCCGCGGTGGAGGCTGGCGAGAATCTGGGCTTTCTTCCTGGAGACATGCAGGAAAAGGTCGATCCGTATCTGCGCCCACTCTATGACGCTCTCGAAGATATGATGCCGACGGACCGCATGCAGAAGGCGCTCAATGACTCCACGATCGAGATCGCTCCGCTTGCGTACATGCGTGGCCGGACACTCTCGGACGCTTTCGTCATCCTCGATGAGGCACAAAATTCCACGACGGCTCAGATGAAGATGTTTTTGACCCGACTCGGTCTCAACTCCAAGGTCGTGATCACCGGGGATAAGACCCAAATCGACTTGCCGCGCCGGGAGGATTCGGGACTCCTTCAGATCGAGGGTATCCTGCGGGGAATCGCGGGCATCGAGTTCGTCTACCTGGACGATACCGACGTCGTCAGGCACCGCCTCGTCAAGGACATCATTCGGGCCTATGCGAGCGCAGATTCTAAGGGGGACACATGACCTCTAACGGGCCGGTACAAGGTGGCGTCCTGGGCGACTTCCAGGAGAAGGAACGGCTTCCCCCCTGGCCGGACGGTGTGCTGTACCATGGCGCGAGGTTACTGATCATGGTGGGCTTGGCCGCCTCGATCACCGCTCTGTTCCCTCCGGTTGGCCGGTCGACGGTGGGGCGTTACGAGGCGGGGATGGTTCTGATCGAGCCTGTCATCGCTCAAGTTCCCTTCACCGTGCCCAAGTCGGTTGCGGAGTTACAGCGTGAACGAGCCGATGCTGCCGCTGGCGTGCCACCGACGTTCGACTACAGGCTTGAGGCAGCGGACACGATGGCCATTCGCCTCGGCCGCTTCTTCGATCAGTTGCCGGCGTTCATCAGGACGAGCGTAGACGATTTCCGCCACCTTGCCCTGCTCGATGATCGTGTATCCCTTGGTTCCAATTCCTGTGTCGCGGAAGAAGTCGTGGACATCCTTGAGACGAACCGGGGCCTTGTTGATCAGGTACTCAGATTCGCCCGATCGGTAGAGTCGCCGACAGATCTGGATCTCACTGAACTGGGCATAATCGGCCGGCGCCCGACCATCCTCGTTGGAGAAGGTGAGGATCACCTCCGCCATACCGATGGGAGGCCGATTTTCGGAGCCGGCAAAGATGACATCATCCATACCATTGCCGCGAAGCCGACGGGCGGACTGCTCGCCCATCACCCAGCGAATGGCATCGACCACATTACTCTTGCCGCAGCCGTTAGGACCAACGACGGCTGTAACGCCGTCCTTGAAACTAAAAGTGGTGGGATCAACAAAGGATTTGAAGCCATGGACTTGCAGTGACTTGATCCGCACTGAATTCCCTCAATCCCTCAAAGCCGAATCGTCGTTCCAGCTCCGAAGGCGCCCTCCTATAGGCTGATGTCTAGGTCATCCCATTCTCAACTCAGCTCGGATTGACTTAATCCAACCGGTCAACTCTCCGACGAGCCCAGATTTTCCGGGCCGATTCCA
>CAJWER010000404.1 GCA_913030785.1 uncultured Chloroflexota bacterium
TGGATATGGACCGGCAGGCGCTGCCCCAAATCAGCGGCGATAGCCACCCTGAAAAGTGGTTGTCCTGCTCCGACCACAATGTGTCCATGCCCTTCTTTGAAGAGGGTCTGCTGGGCGAGTGGAAAGACCGCGTCGGGAAGTTCCAGGTCTGGGAATTCACCTGGGAACGGTTGAAAGGGGCGCTTAACCGGCTGTATCGTGACGATGAAGATGTGCGAAAAACGGTGGAGCGGTTCATAGAAGGTATGCCCCGCAACATGGAAGAGCTCTACGAGAAGGTGCCCGAGGCCAACGTCTCGGCCTTCCAAGAACGCGCCTTGGCCGCAACCATCGCACAGGTGCGGGAATTCGTCCCGGACTAGATGAAAATATTGGAGAAACCAGTTGGCGCTTAAAGTGATAAATGGAGTCCAGAACGCCGAGAACGTTCTGGTCCGCATCGACCCACTCGACCTGGATTCGCTGCCCGAGTCGGTATTGGCCCGCACCGAAGAAGCCTTCGGCAAGGACGTCACACCGCTAGAGTCGATCCACCAGATGCTTGACGACGTGCGCCGTGACGGCGACGCCGCAGTGCTCCGCTATGCCAAACTTTTGGACGACTCGGACTTGGAAGATTTCCGGGTGACCGACGCCCAGATGGCCCAGGCCAGAGACTCCGTCAGCAAAGAACTTCGAGAGTCGTTGGAACTGGCCGCCCAGCGGGTGCGCGATTTTCACGAAGCCACCATGCCCAGCGACTGGGTCGACCGCGACAAAGGCCTGGGCGAACTGATTCGCCCCCTAGACCGGGTTGGCCTCTATGCCCCCGGCGGCAGCGCCGCCTACCCCTCGACGGTTTTGATGACCGCTGTTCCGGCCAGAGTGGCCGGCGTCCGTGAGGTCATTCTCTGCACGCCGCCCCAGCGGGGACAGGCCCTGAACCCGGCGGTGATAGTCGCCGCTGAGATCGCCGGAGTGGACGCCCTGTATCAGGTGGGCGGGGTCCCGGCCATCGCGGCCATGGCCTACGGAACGGCCTCGGTGCCCAAAGTAGATAAGATTTGCGGCCCCGGCAACATCTTTGTTTCCTACGCCAAAAAGTTAGTCCAAGGCTCCGTGGACATAGATGGTGTCTTCGGCCCTACCGAGACGATCGTATTGGCCGACAAGACCGCCAACGCCACCTTCTGCGCCGCCGACCTCATCGCGCAGGCGGAGCACGACCCGCTGGCCACCGCCATCTTGATCACCAACAGCCAGGATTTGATCGACCAGGTCGATTACGAAGTGGACCGGATGATCGCCGAGCAGCCCCGGGGAGACATCGCCAAGGCCGCGCTGGAGGAGTGGGCGCACGCCTACCACGAGCTGCCGGACGTGCAGGTCGCCGGGCTGGTAGGCGTTGGCGGAGTGTTGCTGTCGGGCGCCCCGGGCCGAGGGAAGACGCACCTCGCCGTGGCGCTGATGCAGGAAGTAGCCAGCCCCATGTGTAGGGCCAGGCTCGTAGGCGTTCCAGATCTGCTCGCGCGGATGCGTAGCAGCTTCGCCGACCGCGATGGATCCGGTGAGGAGTATCTCGACTCCGCGATGACCGCTGACATTCTCGTGGTGGACGATCTTGGCGCGGAGCGGGAGACGGAATTCGCTATCGAGACGCTCTACCGCCTGATCGACCATCGTATGACACACGAACTACCGACGATCGTCACGACGAACCTCGACGTGGCGACGTTCTCGAAGCGCGCCGACGGCAAGTTCTCGCGAGGATATCGCGCAGACCCCATCTACGGGCAGCGCATCTACTCCCGCATACGAGGACATGTGGGGGACGCCGTATACGTGATCGACGGTGAAGACTACCGCGCCCATGCCGACGGTCCGGACCAATACTCCGTCGGAGAACTCAACCGTTGAACCCTGGCGTTGCGCTCTCAGCGACACCACACCCTGACCGGGCGGTATTGAGGAGCATCCGCCGATCACAGAATCGGCCCTAATGCCGAATCGCCGTCGCCGAGTCGAAATCGCGCCTGGGTCGTGCTGGCCTGACTTGCCGCCATCTGCACTCTCAGCTACCGTCCCGCGTGCGGACGTCGTGAGTTATCTCGGCCGATCACGGATACTCGATCTGCCTCGATTACGGTCCTTCCTCGCGTCCGGGGAGACACCGGTCAGTGGTCCAGCGCAAGGGC
>CAJWER010000405.1 GCA_913030785.1 uncultured Chloroflexota bacterium
CAGGATGTACGGGCGGGTTCATCGGTGTTTGGATTGTTGAGTGCGGGGTTTCGTAAATTGGTGGCCAAAGGCAAAAAACCACAGGTGGCGGTGAGTTATGAGCGGGTGGGGCAGGATGTGTGGGAGCCGATTTATTTGGAGTTGGATACGGGAAAGATGGCGTTGGGTCTCAATCAGCTCGAGGTCGAGATTACGGATTTGTTGAGCGGTCTGTCGATGAAACGCAAAGCTATTTTTCAGTTGGAGTCGCCTCAGCAGACGGCAGAGGGACAGCAGCGAAACCTAGGAGATGATTTGTTTGATGATTCGTCGCAGGGGGGACGTGGTGGTCGTGGTGGTGGACGGCGGCGATGATCCTGATGCCCTTTTGGGATGAAGGCGTCGACGTCGGTGGTGTACATGTTGAGGCGGACGATGTTCGAGGGCGTCATGTCGGCTGCAGCCAACGTGGCCTTGAGGTTCGACCAGGCCAGTTTGAATTGGGCGACAAGATCGCCTGGGTGCATCGGTGCACCGTCGGCCGCGTTAGAGGTTTGGCCGGAGAGGTACAGCACGCGCTGCCCGCCGGTCACCTCGATGCCATGGTTGATGTTGAAGGCCTGGAGCCAGTCGGTGGGGTTGATTTCACGCTTCTGCATGGAGTGCCTCACGGGCCGTTGGGAATGGTTCGAAGGAGCGCGACAGAGCCTAGACTCTTCGGGCTGGCGACCTGCCTGTCAAACGGGTGTGGCCAGACGTAACAGGAGTGGGAGCCAAGTGGAGTCTACCGAAGGCTAGAGCGCGGGACGCCTAACAAGCAATTGCTACTGACACGGGTTGCCTAGTCGCAAGGTCTGGTGACTTTGCTGTCTCGTCACCAGGCGGGCCGCACCGTAGAATTTCGAGACGTTAGTTCACCCTAGTGCCAGTACACTCGCGTTCCAGAGTGTCTTGGCAGATTAGGAGCGGCCTGAGTAGGCGCGAGGGAGACAACGCCGTGTAACAATAGGCCTCCGGCTCGGGCCGCTGTAGGCGGCCCTCGGCTCGCGATCGTCTTGCGGAAGCAGGTCTCACGCCGGCTTCTAGTGTCGGAGTAGGGGTTCATCGACGTCACGTGTCCATTGGACCCGGCCTGCCCCATGGCCCGGCCCAGGTTGAGCCCTCCAGGATCCGGTCCGATCGATCTCGCATTTTCCACTTTTTTTGTCCTCGGCGCGCGCTCGGGCTGGGCCTATTAGGGCCGCCAGGGGGGGAAATGGCGCCGGGGAAACGCGACATGAGCCCTGAGTGAAAGCAACCTTGCTCTGGGACTAGGTCGCGGGCCTCGGACGTGCGGAGTATCGCCGACGCTACGCGCGAATCTCCCAGTACGTCTCGATCTCGACCGCCATCCCGAACGGCAGCGAACCCATGCCCACCGCCGCACGAGTACCCTTCCCCAAGTCTTCTCCGAAGACCTCGACCATGAAGTCGCTGAACCCGTTGATGACCTGTGGGTGCTGCGTGAATCCCGGGTCGGCGTTGATCATGCCGAACGTGCGAACGAGCCTTGCCACGCGGTCGAGGCTCCCGAGGGCATTGCGCACGGTGGACAGGATGTTGAGGCCCACTGTTCTCGCGGCTTCGCGCCCCTGCTCGACGGTGAAGTCCCGCCCGACCTTGCCCTGGTAGTCGGGTGAGCCGTCTGGGAGGCGCGGCGTGTGGCCCGCCACGTACAGGACGTTCCCGACGAGGACCGCTGGCACATAGGTCGCCACGGGTTGCGGCGTCGGCGGGAGCTGGATTTCGAGTTCTCGGAGCCTGGCCTCGGGACTGACCTGTCGGCGCGGTACGTCGGACGCAGCGGTTGCGCGAGGCACGAGCAGGCCGAGCGTGGCTGTGGCCGCGCCGCCGAAGAAGCGGCGACGGGTGGTGATCTCGAGCACGGCATTCACCTCCCTCTCATTAATCGAAGATTCCGCTCGGCCGCCCTCACCTAGCTCACGCTCGATGCGGTAGCGGTTCTCTAGGGCTGCGTTCAGCCGGTTGACGGCTTCGCTCATGCGCTCAAGATGCGGCGCAGGTCAGTTGAGCGCGAGCAGATCCCTCTACAGGATAGAGCCGACGATCACCACGTGGCCGGAGCCGGCTCGGGGCGGCGGTCCCGGCGCGAAGCTGCGGTATGAAGCGAGCGAGCCGCTCGAGAAGCTGAATC
>CAJWER010000406.1 GCA_913030785.1 uncultured Chloroflexota bacterium
GACACGTCACCCCGTAAGGGCCCGCCAGCCCACGCAAAGGTGATGTTGTCGGTCCCGCCGCTAAGTACCTTCGACCTGCGAAGCGATGCGATGTCGTCGTTCATCAGATCAATCCACGAATCGATGATGTCCATAAGGAGCATACGCTGGACGCTGTTGAGTTCAGTCGCGCCGATCCCCACGGGTGAGAGCGGATCGATCTGAGGCCGGATAGGCGAGACGACGTTGGTGGGCGCTTCGTCAGCAATAATCGCGACTTCTCGCTGCGCCGGTGTCAGAGAGCTGAACAGCTCGCGTCCTGTATCCTCTTGCCGGGCTATGGCCCGCATACCTACGCGTGGCCCCGACGGGACCTCTGCCGGGTTCGCGGAGAAGAAGCTCGGTGCGCTAACCGTGACGTTTCCATCGACGATGGTGTACTGAAGAGACAAGTGGTGGCCTGTCCAGCGCCAACCCCAAGTATCGTCTGTCGAGGGTTCTCCAAAGACCTGCACGTAGTAGAGCTCCGGGTCTCGGGGGAATGGGCGTCCCTCACCTTCGAGCAGGCCCAGGATTCCTTCTGCTTCCATAATATCCTGGGCTGTCATATAGCCTCGCTGGCTCAGACCGCTACGCAGTAGCTCATGGGCCCGAGCGCGTTGTGTCTCGTTCATTTCCTTGAGCGGCACACCTTTACGCTCGAAGGCTTCTGGCGGAATGAAGTGCCACCTCTCTCGCTCATCCGAATCGAAGTCGAAAGTTACCTGTGCCTGCTGACTACTGGAGAGAGACGCCAGTAGGCTGTTCGCTGCCTCGGCCATCTGAGCGACATCGTGCTGCATGTCGTCCATCCCTCCGCCGCAGGAGATGGCGACGAGATTTATGACCATCGCGAAACCAAAGACCATCGCCGCGCGCCTGATAGTGGAGTGCCTCATGGATTCCTCCCTCTGCGATGCTGTCGGCCCCACGCCTTCGCCGCATGAGGATCATGTGGCTGAAGCAGCGGGGGCTTCATTTACCTGTTGTCTACCTATCCCTTGTCTACCTTCAGTGACGATTGTCCGTGCATGTGCTGCCCCATGGACCGGAGATAGGTGTCTGCCTCGAAAAGCCGCTGGTGCTTCACTTCGTAGTTGGGATCGGTGAAAATCCTCATTCTCTCTCGACGCTCATTAGTCCCCCTTGGAACTCGTAGTCCAAACGACATTCCAACGAACTGAGGGCCCCTCGAAAGACGTGGCATCCCTCCACCCGATACAAACCCAGAATCAGGGTAGCAGGCACCTGCCGCTGCAAGCAAGCCTCACGATACGGTATGGGAAAAACAACATCAGGTGTTCCCGGGCCGAAACCGACCATCCGAAGTGGAAACCTTTTCCGAATTGCCGATTAGAACCCTTCCTGAAATGCCGATCATAGGGTGCACCTCGAGGAAGACCGTCCTGAATGCCGGCCCAAGGAATTGATCCACCACGAACTCGACGAAACTCAACTCAGAAGCCATTCACACACCCTACAGCGGGGACAGAGCAAGGCGTCCCCAGGACTAGTATCTAAACAGGTACTGGATCTTCAAGAAGATTGCCCTACTGGTTCGTTCGAGTCCTTGCGTGAAGTAGAGCTGCTCGAAGAAACCATCGCCGTCCGTGTCTCCCTCGATCAGGTCGGCCTCCTGGTAATGGTCGTCGTAGCCCAGGTAAACGACCGTACCAGCGTTGACGCGATAGTTGAGCAGGAAGTTGAGGTCGAACGTCTCATCCTCCGTGTTCCACTCCGTGATGTTGCGCAGGCCCAAGCGATCCGTGAACTGAAACGTGCTCTGCACCCTGATGATCTTCACGTCGAAGAGTGCGGCATCGCCCGCCGCGGGATCGGTAAAGCGCCGATGGTCGAATCTGAGGCTGGTCTGCCATGCGTCGGTGGGACGCACCGAAGCGTTCAGACCCCAATTGACTTGATAGCCGAGCAGGGGGGCGGAGAAGAAGATCTGGTCCTGCATGGAAAGGTTGGCGCCAAACGAGTAGCTGCGACTCGTATTGACCCGGCCACCAACCGAAAAGCCCTGCCTTTCGTAGTCGATACCCTGCCAGCGCTCCAGGTCCCAGTTGTACCCTCCGTTGAGGCTGATGCTCTGCGCAAACTGGATGTTCATACGCAGCCTCTTGCCCTCGTCCTGAAGGACCCCGTC
>CAJWER010000407.1 GCA_913030785.1 uncultured Chloroflexota bacterium
TGTGGCTCGATGCCCTTGAGCGCCTAATACGCAACCGGACCGCGATGTTCGGGCTGTTCATCTGTGTGGTGATCATCTTCATCGCAATTTTTGGCAGCTTCCTGGCCCCCAAAGACTACCTGCGAACGAACATCAGCAACATAGCCGCCGGACCGAGCTTGGAAAACTTTGCGGGGACCGATCTGGTCGGTCGAGACGTGTTCAGCCGCCTGTTGCACGGCGCGAGGACAGCCGTCTTTGCAGCGACGATTACCGTCGTGCTTGGCAATATCATAGGTATCACCGCCGGGGCGTTGGCAGGGTATCTCCGGGGCATTGTCGACGATGTCATCATGAGAATAACGGATATCCTTTTTAGCTTCCCAGACTTTCTATTTGCGGCCTTCCTTTCGGCGTCGTTGCGGACTCCGGTTGTCAAGCTTCTCGGCCAATTACAGCAAAAAACGGGCTGGGAGTTCCTAGACCAGACCATTTTCCTGGACTACATAATCCTGTTCGGCGCCCTAGCGATGGTCAACTGGTCCGGGGTCGCCCGTCTGGTGCGAGGCCAGATCCTATCGTTGCGCGAGCAGGACTTCGTGCGCGCGGAGATCGCGTTGGGCATGCCGACATATCTGGTGATACGGAAGCACCTCATCCCGAACTCAATCGCTCCGGTGGTGGTGGGCATCAGCGGGGGTATCGGATCGGTACTGCTCTTGGAGTCGTCTTTGAGCTTCCTTGGTCTTGGCATTCAGCCGCCGGCCGCGAGCTGGGGGGACATGATCAACACAGCCCTGCCGCTCTGGCGCGTGCACCCGTGGCTGGTGCTCATCCCCGGGGGCACGCTCGCAATAGCGGTGTTCGGCTTCAACTATCTCGGCGACGGAATCAACGACGCCCTGAATCCCAGACAGATACAACGCTAGCCGGGCGCCGCAGGCTCCAAGGTGCGGTTTGGCGCAATACAGATCGAAAATCTAATGTTTCCTTGGCAGTGAATACCAAAAGGGTTGGCCGAGTCAACGCTCGGGTATGCACCGAAATCAGCGATAGAAATGCGAGGTAAGCGTGGCTGACGCGGTCCTTGAAATCAAGAATTTGGAGACGCACCTCGCCTCACGAGAGGGCACGGTCAAGGCGGTGAACGATGTCTCCTTCACCCTCCTGCAGGGTGAGACGCTTGGCATCGTCGGGGAGTCTGGCTCTGGCAAAACCATGACTGCCCTGTCCATCATGGGACTGGTACCGAACCCGCCGGGCGAGATCGTAGGCGGCAACGTGATCCTTGACGGCGAGAATATCACCGAGCTCTCGGACAAGGAGGTTCGGAGGCGGCGCAGCACCAAGATGGGCATGATTTTCCAAGACCCCGCCACTTCGCTGAACCCTACGATGAAGGTGGGCCCGCAGATCTCTGAGACAATGCAGCTACACCTTGGCCACGACGAGCAGACGGCGCGCAAGCGCACGGTTGAGATTCTGGAACGCGTGGGTATACCGTCCCCCGAATCTCGCTACTACGACTACCCGTACCAGTTCAGCGGCGGGATGCGTCAGCGTGCCATGATTGCCATCGCGCTTTCGTGCGACCCCCTGCTCCTCATCGCCGATGAACCCACGACCGCGCTTGACGTGACGGTCCAGGCGCAGCTCCTCGACCTTGTAAGAGACTTGAAGGATGAGCGGGGCATGTCCGTCATCTGGATTACCCACGATCTTGGCGTGGTCGCAGAACTCTGCGACCGGGTAGCGGTGATGTATGCCGGCCACATCGTCGAGACCGGGTCGGTCGAACAGATATTCGCCTCGCCAAAACACCGCTACACCTCGCTGCTACTCAAATCGTTGCCCTCCATGGAAAAGAGAGAGACGGACCGGCTCACCGCCATTGCCGGCCTGCCCCCTTCCCTGGCAACCCTCAAGCCTGGGTGCCCTTTCGCACGGCGATGCGATGCCCCGGTGGATCGATGTCTGGAAGAGAATCCGGCCCTCACGGAGGTCGGGGAGCGTCACTTCGCGGCGTGCTGGAACACCCTCTCGGACGGCCAGGGAACCTAACAACCGGACCTGAAGAGAGTCCGGCAACAACACGAGGACGAAAAACAGGAAACCGAAGTGTCATCCGAAAACAGCAACGGCAACATACTACTAGAAGTCAAGGATCTGAAGACCCACTTC
>CAJWER010000408.1 GCA_913030785.1 uncultured Chloroflexota bacterium
AACTCTATTTTGATGACGACGGTTTTTTCCGGACCCAGGACGGCGGCGCCCTGGACGGCGAGGGACTGCTTCACTGGAGCGGTCGGCTCTCCAACCTGATCAAGACTGGTGGTGCGAATGTGTCGCCGCGAGAGATCGAAGCAGCGCTCGCCCCGATGACGGGGCTGTACAGCGCACATGCGGTGGGTGTACCGCACCCGAGCCTTGGTGAGATCGTCGTGCTCTGCGCCGTCGCCAGCGGCGAGGGGGACCCGCCCGAAGCAGAAACCCTGCGCGCGCACTTGCGCTCCCAACTCGCCGCCTACAAGGTGCCGCGCGAGATCCAATTCGTCGCCGACCTGCCCAAGACCAGCACCGGCAAGGTCATCCGGCGCGAGCTGCATACGCTCGACGCGACGTGAAAATGTCCGGTGAACGCGCCGCCGGCCCACAAGTCGAGAACCTTCTCCTCGAACCGCCGGACAAGCAGCATGCGCCCGAGCACCGACAGCGGACGATCGGGGTTCAGACCACCATTCGTCATGTCTTGAGTGCCCAACATGGCAATCGATCCCGGCGGAGCATCGCTGGTATCAACCGATTCCGGTGATCGTTGAGTCCGGGTCCATCATGAGGCGGCCACCGGTTCCTCGAGTGCACTGATCTGGGCCCGAACCTGGGCTTCGGCCTCGCGGCGCGCCAGGCGCCGCATCCGCGTAACCCCCATGTCGTGCTGATAAAGGTTCTCCTGCGGCGGCCACGGCGGCATCAACTCCAGGATCTCGCGATCCTGCTCCAGGACCTGCCAGGAGAAATCCTCCAGCTTTGCCTTATAGAGAAAATACCAGAGATCGCGTCGCCATCCGGATACCTCGCGCAGCCGCCAGAAGTTGATGACCGACTGGTTCTCGTCGATCGGCGTCACGAAGCAGACGATCCGCAGCATGCCGCCCGGGCCGGCCGCCGCCGGGTAGTTGACGTCGAACCGCCAGAATTGTGCCCCCGAATCGACGTACTCCATGGTCTCGAACGACGTGGTCGACCCGGTCACGCGACGCAGCAAGAAGCCGCAATCGGTATCGGCGACATCGACCTGGTCGGAGACCTCCGAAACCACATGAGTGAACGTCCCGCCATGCAGGGCCAGCGCATGCATCGGATCGTTGAGGTTGTCCCATATGTACTGCTGGTTCACTTTCCAGCGGGCCGACACGAGGAAGCCGCCCCAGTCCTCGGACGTCATCTCGTAGGGCAGCTCGAAGGCCACAGGTTCGGGTTTCGATGGGTTACCGAAATACACGAAGATGCCTTGCAAATGCTCGATGACGGGAAATGTCTTGAGTAAATTTTGCCCGACGAGAGAGCAGTCGGGCATTGCCGGGACCTGCGCGACGATCCCGTCCTGCACGGCGAATGCCTGTCGGGTGCGCTCTATTGGGGCGACTTCCTGGCGCTCGCCAAATCCTCCGGCTTCCTCGACCCGCGCCTCGTCACCAGCCGCCCGCTCGGCATCGGCGACACGGCGGTGCGTTTCAACGGCCTGTCCCCCGCCACGGTGCAATCGCTGGAAGACGCCACTCGAACCACACGTTCTCTGCTTGCCGGTGACAGTCTGGACGTAGGTGCCCTGCGCCGAGCGAGCCTGGATCGCGCGAACGCGGTGCCGGTTTGGATTGCAGCCCAGGGGCCAAAAACCCTGCGAATGGCAGGGCGCGTTGCCGACGGGGTGTGGATTCGCGTTGGCACCCACCCAGCCAATCTGATCAATGCCTGGACGAGTGTGTGTCACGGCGCAAGGGAGGTCGGGCGTGATCCGAAAGACATTCTGCTCGGCTTGATCTTTCATACCATCGTGTCCCGAGACCGTGATCGAGCGCGAACCATCGGCAAGGCTATTGCGGCCGGCTATTACGAATATTCACCGTTTCTGTTCGACGCTCCCGGATTCCAATGGTCTGGAGAGGCCGCCCACGTTCTCAGCGAAAGTGTGTGGCCGGACTTCCACCACCACAAAGACCTCGTGCACGCCGGCACGGTCGTCGATTTTCTCGACGACGACATTGCCGATGCCTTTGCAATGCACGGCGATTGGGATCAAATAGGCACCCAACTCAAAAGTCTGCTGGAGCTTGGTTTGCCGGTTTCTATCGTGCTTCCCCATCCGATCGTTCCGCT
>CAJWER010000409.1 GCA_913030785.1 uncultured Chloroflexota bacterium
CGTCGAGGATAAGGCCGAGGTCGTGCGACGGGTGTTCAGGATGTATGCGGAGGGGTCCAGCTACAAGAAGGTTGCCCACACCTTCAATACCGAAGGCATCACCTCGCCCGGTGGCGGCACGTGGGACGTGTCATCTGTGCGCTCGATGCTGCTGAATGAGAACTATCTCGGGCACCGTGTGTGGAACCAGACCCGCAGGAACAAGAAGCTCCAGCGGGGGACGAAGGTGCCGAAGCCACGGGAGGAGTGGATTATTGCCAAGGATGCTCATCCCGCTATCGTGACCCAGGACCTGTGGGATCTTGTTGCAAAACGGAGGAAGCATCTGTCTCGACACATCAGAAACGGGGGAGGGAACAGGACCGTGCATTCGCCTTACCTCTTGACGGGTCTGCTGAAATGCTCCGAATGCGGTGGCAACTACATCATGTCGAGCCGAAAACGGAATGGTCGCACGGATGGCCGCTACAGATGCTCCTACCACTCCAACCGGGGACCGTCGGTCTGCACCAACAGCAGGCTGGTGGGCCAGAGTCTTCTGGAAAATGCCGTTCTGGACACTGTAGCAGATGAGTTAACTGTCCGAAAACGTGATCAAGCGGGTCCTTAAGGAGTGCCGGAAGCAGGCGAAGAAGGGGCCTGACGTAGACAATTTGGGTGGAATCAGGGATGCCATCAGGCAGGCTGATCGGGAGATACTGAACCTGACTCAGGCGATCGCGACTGGCGGGCCGATAGAGGAGCTGGTAGACCGATTGAAGGCCAACAAGACCAGGAAGCAGAGTATGTCAAGGCAGCTTGAAAGTGCCAGAGAGGCCCGTGAGATCCCACTCGCGAAGGTGGCGTGGGAAGATGTCGAAGAGGCTATCGGGGACCTCCGTGGGACGCTGGAATGCGCCACAATGGAGGAGAAAAGGGACCTTCTTCAGGAGAACATTACGGGGATCAGTATCCCCAAAACAGGAAGAGCCCTACTGGAGGCAAATCCAGCCGGGCTCTTCAAAACTGCAGGGGTGCTTTTGTATGGTGACCCCGAGGGGAGTCCACAAGAAAGTACCAAAAGTGAAAGCAAGGCCCGAGTCCATCTGTAAGCTTGATTTGGCCAGGATTGACCTTCGGACGAAAGCGAACAGATAAACGGCCGGTTTCATCTACAGTTTCGGTAGGCAGATCATCTGTTGTTCCTACGGCGATGATCTGGCTCACGAATTCGGCCGCGATGTCCGGAACATCGTCGCCGGAGACGAATTCTCCCGCGTCTACCCGAACGTCTCTTTGGCTCCGGACTCCAAGGCGGCCAACCGCTGGAAGACCGCCCAAGGGGGTTCCTACCTCGCGGCTGGCGTAGGCTCGGGCATCACGGGCCGCGGTGCCCACGTCCTGCTTATCGACGACCCCCACAAGGACCGTGCCGAGGCCAACTCCCAGACGGTGCGTGACGGGATCTGGAACTGGTATAGATCCACGGCCTACACCCGCCTGATGCCCGGCGGCGCGATCGTGCTCATCCAGACGCGCTGGCACGAGGACGATCTGGCCGGGCGTCTGCTTCAGGCGCAGGAGAACGGCGGAGATCGCTGGGAGGTCGTGTCGCTGCCGGCGGTGGCAGGAGATAACGACCCGCTCGGACGAGCCTCCGGCGAGGCCCTGTGGCCGGCGTGGTATCCGGTTGAGGCTCTGGAACGAATTCGGGCGGCCCTCACGGTCAAGGCCGGCAACTTGGAGTTCGTGTCGCTATACCAGCAGGAGCCGCAGGCAGAAGAGGGTGATTTCTTCCAACGCGGCTGGATCCGGTGGTATCCGTGGGGACGGCCGCCTGAGAACGTGCGTGTCTATGGCGCTTCGGATTACGCCGTCACCTCGGCTGGCGGCGACTACACGGTGCATCTGGTCGTGGGCGTGGACGAGCACGACGACATCTACGTCCTCGACCTGTGGCGCGAGCAGGCGTCATCGGACGTGTGGGTGGAGTCGTTCCTCGATCTGGTGGAACGCTGGAAACCGCTGCAGTGGGCTGAGGAGAAGGGTCAGATCGAAAAAGGCGTAGGCCCGTTCCTCGACCAGCGTGTGCGCGAGCGGGGGGTCTACACCTACCGTGTTCAGTTCGCGTCGGCCGCTGACAAGCCCACAAGCGCTCAGGCGATT
>CAJWER010000410.1 GCA_913030785.1 uncultured Chloroflexota bacterium
CCAGGTCTTGCCACCATCGCCCGAGACAGCCGCCAGCACCCTCTCACCGAGACGCCCCGGCGGGAACAGCGCTGAAGGGGCGAGTAGCCGCCCCGACGACGTGGCCAGCAAGCCGTGGGATATCTCCAGCGGCACCGACGGCATGGGGATGACGCTGGGCTCAGACCAGGTGTAGCCGCCATCTGTCGACGTGCAGAACACCGGCTCGTCGCGCTGCTTGGCCTCGCCCACCTTTCTGTAAGAGCGCTGGCCGTATGCGTACACCGTGCCGCCGTCTGGCGATATCGTTAGCTTCAGAAAGTTCGTCGTATCGGGGTCTGTAGTGACGTCCAGTATGGTGCCCTCGACGTTCCAACTCTCGCCCCCGTCGGTAGACCGAGCCCAGTCCGAGCCGCCGCTGGCGCTGGGCCCGCCCCCGACTCCGAAGGAGCACAGGAGATCGCCGTTTGGGAGTTGCACGGCCATGGGGAAGGACGACTCCCGTTCGTCGATCCGGCCTGAGCCGAGGATTTCAATATTTGGCAATTTTGCCTCCTTGAGTTTGTATGCCGAGTACATCATATATCCCCGGCCGCCTCAGGTGTCTTCTGCAAGGTCAATCGAAATGTGACTCGTCTGACCTACACAAATTTGCCCGAAAAGCGCACCTCATTGTTGTTTGACAGTCCGATCAGACGCTCGGTAGCATTTGCGTATCCTATCGGAGTCCGCAACATGGCAATCATCAGATTTATGATGTTCATGGTCGATGCAGTAAACGATTTCCTGAGGAAAAACTGCACCCACCTGGCTGGCGCGATCTCCTTTTACACACTATTTTCGATCTTCCCTCTGTTCCTGGCCGTCATATCCGTGCTTGGCTTCGTCCTCGGCACGGGGGCCGAGGACGAGCAGCTCGCCAAAGACATCGCCGAGGTCCTGCCGGTCTCCAGCGACTACGTTACCCAGACAATTCAGGGCGTCGTATCAGCCCGCACCATCACCGGTATCGCCAGCGTGTTTGGTCTGCTGTGGGCGGCCACCGCCGCCTTCGGGGCCATGCGGAAGGGGATAAACGCCGCCTGGGGTATCAGAAGGACCCGCCCGTTCCTCAAGGAGCGGATGATCGACTTCGGGCTCGTCCTCGGCGCAGGCATGATCATGTTGGCTGTGTTCTTTAGCTCTCCAATCCTGGGCGTCATGAGGGAGATCAGCTTCGTCATAGTCCCGGAGTCCGAGTACTTCACAAATTTCATCTGGGACCTGGTGTCCAGCCTGCTGTTCCCGAGTCTGACCTTCCTGAGCTTCCTGATCCTTTACCGATACCTGCCCAATACTGAGGTACGCATAAACGACGTGTGGCCTGGCGCCCTCCTCGCATCCTTCGCGTTCTCAGGCGCCAACCTGGGGTTCGTCTGGTACGTCCGTACCTACCCCCTCGTGTACAACGTGGTCTACGGCTCGGTGGGCGCAGTAATAGCTTTGTTGACCTGGGTATACCTGTCGGCTATCATTTTGCTATTCGGCGCTCTCATAACTTCCCGATATGCCTCCTATGCGGCTAGCCTGGGGGAGCGGCAACATAACCTCAAAATTCTTTGGTCAGGTTTCTCGCGTGTCCGGCTACGTATCGTGGCTCCCACCAGGGCTGCCTAGGCCCGTCGTCGGCCTGTCGCCTAAGATTGCATTCCTCTCTCTCCTACTCGCTCTGGCATCCGCTTGCGGCCTCACGTCCAACGAGCCCCCAGCGACCCCTGCGCCGACCGCTACGCCCATCGTAATCACGGTGGTGGCCACCGCGACACCCTCACCAGCAGGCGCGGGAGCTCCAGCACCTGCCGTCGGCGCACAGACGCTGCCATCCATCGCAGACGCGGTGGAGAGGATTACCCCCTGGGTGGCTTCGATCACCGTCGAGTCGAGCCGCCGAGGCGTATTTACGACCTTCCCCGAAGAGGCTGCGGGCTCCGGCTTCGTGGTGCGTGCCGACGGGTACATAGTCACCAACAACCATGTGATCCAGGGGGCCGAACAGATACAGGTCCACCTTCCAAACGGGGGAAGCTACGATGCGGTGGTCGTTGGGGCAGACAATATTCGCGACATTGCGGTGCTGAAAATCGATGCTACAGGGCTCGAGACTGCAAGGTTCGCCAACG
>CAJWER010000411.1 GCA_913030785.1 uncultured Chloroflexota bacterium
CCTCCGCCTTCCTCTGCGCGTACGCGAGGTCGGCTGCTGCAGCCGCGCCCCCCTCGTCTTGCACCACCTTGGCATCCTCGCTCGTGTGCGCTCTTCGTACCTGCTCGCGGAGCTCCTTCAACTTGCGTGCAAGCTTGAGCTTGTGCCCGACCAAGACGCCCATGGCATCCATGTGGCTCTCCTCCATCTGCAACACCGCCGAACCCATTCTCGCTGAAGAGCGCGAGGTACTGCTGGAGCCCCAACGACGTCATGAGATCCACAACCTCCGGGTCCACGGGCTTCGGCTCGACCGCCCTCCTCTGCGTGGAAGCGCGCTCCGTCGCTGTGGCCACGCCCCCCGCGTCGCTGTATGTGCCCTGGGTGGCCGACGCTGATACGAAGTTCGTCTCAGATGGAAGACTGTCAGTCAGGGTAACGCCGGTGGCTTCGCCAAGACCCTGGTTCGCAATAGAGATCACGTATGTAATTTCGCCACCTAACGTTATCGGGTCCTGGATGTCGGTTTTCGTTAGAACCAGGTCTGGCAGCTGGACCTCGCTGGCCTCTATCTGAGCCGCTGCCGAGTTATTTGAAATATCAGGATCCGTCTGGTCTCCTGACACTGAGGCCGCGTTGGATATCGTGCCTTCCTGCGTCACGATTGCTGTGATAGTTGTTGTCGCCGACTGCCCGGCACTCAGAGACAGCAAGACGCAGCTCACGACTCCTTCATCGTCGTCACACTCAAAGGGTCCTGGCGCTGTGTTTACAAGACTTAACTCATCTGGAAGATCGTCCACAACTAATATATTAGCAGAGGTGGCGGGTCCGTCCGTTGCTTACCGTGATGACAAAGGTCACCGTGTCACCGACTTCAGCGTTCTCTACAGATGCCTACTTGGTGACGGATAGGTCCGCTGTCACAGGCAGCACCCCCAACGTGGATATTGCCGCGTGCGCCTGGACCAGTCCGTGTCCGGAATCGTCGTCAAATCCGTCGGGAAGCATGTCCTTGGCCGAAGACCTCATGGCCTCTAGAAGTGCCTCCGGCGAGATTGAAGGCGATGCCTCTTTGATCAGGGCTGCTACTCCCGCGACGTGAGCCGCAGCGGCTGAAGTGCCGAAATAGTTGGGGAAGCCGTCAATCGGGTCCGGCACCCCAACAAGAGTGGTGTCGGGTATGTTCACACCATCGGGGCCGACCAGGTCTGGCTTCTGACGTAACAGTGGCGTTTCGGGACGAGTACCGTTTACATCGAAGAGAATTTCAACGGGTCCTGAAGACGAGAAATATTCAGTAACTCCGGGCGTCCGGTAGTCGGTGGCGCCTACAGACATCGCGCCATTTGCAGAGGCCTGTCCGAAAATCGAGCCTGTGTGCTGATTGTACTCGTCGATCGTCAAGGGCCCTAGAAACGTCACGTATTTGAACAGACCTGGAGGTGGACCAATCAGAGTTGGGTCGTTGGGAACGGCGATCTGTTTGGACCTGGAATGCACAACCATGATGTTGAAAGTGGTTGTGCCAGAGTCTATGGGATTGAAGAAGTCGACTATCTCTACGGCATCGCCAGTGGTTTCTACATTTGCATCCGAACTGCCTCCGACAATCTTGGTGGGGTCGCCGACGGGGTTGCCATCGCCGTCGACTGGCTGGTCCAAGATGTAGACATCGATATCGTTTGCTGTGCCTACACTGCCAGTGGCGGAAAAGAAGGGCGAGTCCCACTGCAGAGAAATGAGCGCTCGGGTACCGTTGGGGACGATGATCTACTGGAAGTAATCCTTGTCAGGACCGTCATCAAAGTCGTGGGCCACTCCACCGAAAAATATGGGTGGATCGGAATCTGGATCGAAAGAGGGGTCGCCCGGGAATGTCAGGCCTGGGAAGAAATTATCGTTTCCGTTTCCTGTGTCGAAATCAGCCTGGAATGAACTTAGCCCACCGTTGCCAGCGCTGGCTATATAGACCACGCTGGAACTGGCCACTGCCGAACTAACAGCCTGCGCTATCAGGCCGTCCTGGAACATGGGCGCCGTTAGGTGGGCGTAGTCGCTGACTATAATGTCGACCTGCTCGTTGTTGGCTAGCCAGTCAATGGCCTCCACAAACTCCGCCTTGCCGGCCTGGAAGCCAGAGT
>CAJWER010000412.1 GCA_913030785.1 uncultured Chloroflexota bacterium
TGTTCGCAAAGTCCGACTGCATCACCTGTACCTGATTGTCTTCTGGCAGGTAAAGATACATCTCGCGCCCTGGGCCACCGGCAATCAGTAGTTGATCATTGGTACTGTACTCCCAGCGCATTCGGCCAGGAGGACTGATGTACAAGTCTCCTTCAACCGTCGTCATGACACTCCCTAGCCGGCTAAGCCGATTCTGTACGAAACGAGCTTGCACCTCCGTCTGCTGGTATTTGTCCTGAATCCGTTCAATCAGCAATCGGACACCGGGAGCCGGTTCCTGTGGCTGAGGCGTGGCCAAGAAACAGACGGTCGCGATGGTGCCGAGGATATCCAAGCGCCGCACATTCCACATAGAGAGCGCTCTCCTAGGTCTTTTGGGGAAAGCTGCAACAACCAGGCCGACGAGTATGACTGGCTCTCCTGATATCATACCTTGTGTCGATCATTATGGCGGTGCTCATCGGCGCTGGCGTTCGACCGACGTCCCCTCTTTTCTTGAATCAATTCCTACTTCAACATAGGCAAAATGCGACCGAAGTTACTCATTGTGGGTCACGTGGATGCACACGGTCGTCACGGACTGGCAGCCGATCTTAGAGCTGCAGAGAGATTGGGGGCAGAACCGCTCCCCGTAGTGACCGCATATTCCCTAGGAAAAGGGAGTGGCCCAGAAGTCCTCCGGCCAGTCAGGGGGGGCACCATTGCACGGCAACTGTCCGCCGCGCTCGATCAGGAACCAGAAGCGGCGTTGATCGGCATCCTAGGCCGTGCCCGACACGCCAGACTCGTCGCCCAACAGGTCAGAAACAGAGGGCCTTCGGCTCTCGTCTTGGCACCAATGTCAAGCGCTTTCGATATTGCACCGCTAGTAAACACAAGATTGTTTGCTGCAATCCGCCGCTACCTGATTCCTGAGGCACGCGCCGTCGTGTTGACGGCAGGCAACGCTGCGACATTGATGGGGGCCAGTGGGGAATCGCTCGATGACTTGCGCGGTATTGGCCAGAAGATTCTAGGCCTCGGTGCCGGAGCTGCATGGATCCGTGCTGTTCCTAACGAGTCACGCCAAATCGACATTTTCATTGACCAGGCTGGGTCCGGTTTGCTTGACTACCAGGCGACCAATGAGGATGCTGAAATGCATACTTCCGCCGCTTCTTTGGCAACGTTGCTAGCGCTCGGAACCAAGTTGCGGCCGGCTGTTAATCGGGCACATCGTCAGGCATACAGTATCGAACGTGAACTCCACCCCGCATAAATAAAAAGCCATAGGAGATTGAGATGGTCCGCACTCGCCCGGTATCGATTTTTGTTGGGCTTGCTGTTTTAGCCGGCACACCGATCTTAGGTCAATTACGTGACCCTCACTCTGAACACCAATCCGCGACCGGAGTCTTCCGTTCTGTCGAGCACAACTACCGGCTCGTCACTGTAGCCGAGAACCTCGAACATCCGTGGGCAATCGCTTTTCTTCCCGGCGGTGACGTTCTGGTCACAGAGCGGCCGGGGCGACTGCGCATCATTCGTAACGGCACACTGCTTCCCGACTCCGTACCAGGCGTCCCGGAGGTGCTCGCTCGTGGGCAAGGTGGTCTGATGGACGTTGTTCCCCATCCCGACTTTGCGTCAAATCGTTTCCTCTACCTAAGTTACTCGAAGCCAACTGGTGAGCAAGAAGCCACGAGCGCAGTAATCCGGGGGCGTTTCGTGAACGACACCTTGACTGATGTGGAGGAAATATTCGTCGCTGTTTCACAGGGCAATGGACATTACGGATGTCGCCTTGCCTTCGATGCCGACGGTTACCTGTTCATCACAACCGGCGATCGGCAAGCACCGCCCCGCGGTGACCTGGCAACGCACCCAGCACAGGACCTCTCCAACCACCACGGTACGGTGAATCGGATTCACGACGACGGTCGCGTTCCCGAGGACAACCCGTTCATCGGCCGAGAAGGCGCCCAACCAGAGATCTGGAGCTACGGCCACCGCAACCCGCAGGGCCTGGTGATCGACCACTCGACCAGCAATATCTGGGTCACTGAGCATGGGCCGCAGGGTGGCGACGAGCTCAACCAGAAGCTTTCCGAGCGCCGTGCGCAGTCGGTGGC
>CAJWER010000413.1 GCA_913030785.1 uncultured Chloroflexota bacterium
GGTGGACGCGGATTCACTTACCTCTTCAACTACGTCCTTCCCGCCCTGCGCGACCTGGGCGTGCCGGAGACGGACATCCACCAGATCACGGTGGCGAACCCCGCCCGTGTGCTGACGCTCGAACCAGCATGATCGAGATCGTCTCCACCGGCATCCTGTTCCAGAATTTCCTGCCGGCTGCGCTGCCACTGCAAGCGCAGTTGGTCCACGGACTCCACCGCGGGGATCGTGGTGTCGCGCTCGCTCGTCGTCATTGACGGCCTGTTACTGGCCATGTATTAGGGCAAGGACAAGTTCTGCCTTTTTTGTGCGACAGCGCCACCGGATACCGCCTGGAATCCTTACAAGACGACGGGAAACATCTCGCCCTGCAGCACGTCGCCGTCGGCGACTTCGATGAACTGCTTCATTAGATGGCGCTCGCTCGCGACGTAGCGGGTATCGCCTGTCATGTAGTGAAGCGCAATAGCCCGGCGCGGTCGAAAGCAGTTTTCGGCAGGGTGCGAATTCCTCTCCGTTCACTTTTCCTGATAGAGAATCACCGGACCCATCAGGCCACCGGTGCCCAGTTCGTTGAGGTGTTGACGATCGCAGAGGATGGTGAACTGATTGTCTCCAGCCTTCAGGGCTCCGGTGATGTCGAACCGGGCGGGTTTGCAGTAGCCGGAGAAGGCATCCTGGGTGTCCCCCTTCTCGTCGCCTTGCGGGTCCGCCGGCGCGGTGTACTTCACATGCTTGCCGTTCACGAACAGTTTGGCGCTGCCGTCCGTCGACCCGAGCCAGAGGTAGGCTTTCTTGCCGGCCGGCAACACGCCCAGTTCCTGTGAAGCGCGGTACGCCATGCGCCCCGAACGGCCCGAAGGCGCATCGGTCATGGTCAGGTGATGGCCGAGCGACGACCAGGTGTCGCGCACGACGTGCATGGTGGGCCACGCCTCGTTGTCAAAGTCCGGCGCCGTCCAGGGCACAGCGTCCTCCTCCGGCCCCGTATTGTGCTTCCACTTCCAGTCGAGCATCGGCTTGCCGTACCGCTTGTACTCGCGATCCATGCGAGCGCCGTCTTTGTAGCCGACGCTGTACATAACGTCGCTCCACATCGGATTACCATGGCGGCCCTGGATGTATCCGTCGCCCGTGTAAGTATTGCGGGTGTAGCGGTCGCCAGACACGGGCACGCGGTACTTCCGCTGCATGTGACGGATGCCCCAGGCCCAGGCCTCGTAATTTTCGTCGAGATTGCCCACATTCCCTGCCGCCCAATCCCGGCGCATCTCCATGTAGAGCTCGAAGAGGCCGAAAGATTCATCGATGAGCTTCACCCGCCGGTATTCCATGGGCGTGCGGCACGTCGCCAGCGCTTCGTCAACATTTGCGCGCGCGGCCGCCATCACCTCGGGTGTGAAGATCTTGAGGTAACCGAAGGGGCTGCCGGCGTATTGGCGGGCCTCGATGTAGGCGCGGTCGATCCCGGTCCAGTAGCCCTCCATCGGTCCGGCGGCGGCGCCATAGAACTCCCTCCACAGCTCCGCCAGAATGTCCGCGGGCTTTTCGTGCGCGTGGAAGGTCATGCGGATCGACAGGTAGTAGGCCGGCATCATGGAGTCCCATCCGTTCATGTACTCGGGACCCCACTCCTGCATGCCGTTGTCGAGCAGAAACTTCAGGTCGTGGCTCCACTTTGTGATGAATGGGCAGGGAGCGCTGAGCTCGGCCAGGTTCATGGCGTACCAGTAGGCATTGATCCGGGCGCCGGCCTTGCCCCAGCCCTGGACGAGGTCGCGCAGCCAGTACTCGTTCGGGTGGTCCGGCCAGTTCATGGGATGGTGCCGGTTAAAGTCGATAGGACAGATGACGATGCGAAAATCTTCGGGCACAGGATGACGCGCCGGAGGATAGCTCTTGTTCACATAAGCCTGATCGCCGAAGGCCACGTCCGGGTACCTGGCGCGGACCTTCACCGCGATACGCTGATGCAGCACCATACAGCGGTCGGTGACTGACCAGCGGCCCGCGGCCGGCTCCCAAATGCGCGGCTCGGGGTCGTATTCGCGGGCCATGGGATCCTCGGTGGGCACCTGGCCATCGGCGGGG
>CAJWER010000414.1 GCA_913030785.1 uncultured Chloroflexota bacterium
CGTCCCGGTCGCGCCGCTGACCGACGTCCTGAACGGGGACTCGCGCACGGAGCACGGGGGCGCCGACGGCGTGGTGGAGCATATTCCGCACGAGACCACGCAGGCGGTGCACGTGTACCGCTTCAAGCAGCCCGTTCACCACGAGGTGCCCAGCCACACCAATGTGGCCCCGAGCAAGTCCGCCATCGCGGCGTTCGAACAAGGTTAAAGACAAGCCATCTTTATTAGATGCAATTAAACACCCAAACAAACCGACATAAAAAAAATGGGCTTTAACCCAGATATTCACGATAAGATCTACGTGGTGGAGTGCAAGGATGAGGGCTACTGGTACGTAGGCTCCACCCTGCAGGAGCTGTACGACCGCGCCGACGAGCACTCCGGCGTGAAGCCTGGTGGCTGCAAGTGGGTGCGGTTGCACGGCGGTCTGAAGAAAATATACTTTTTGGAGGAGGTCGACACGACGGAGGCCCAGCGCATCGAGAACGACGTCACCGCCTTTATGATGACCTGGTTCGGTCGGACCAAGGTTCGCGGGGGCGACCACAACAACTGCCGCAAGGACTGCTACACCGCCTGGCTCGGGTGGCTGCCGGAGCATCTACGCGCGGGAGACGTACCGCCGCTGCATGCCTGCGTCATGCCCCATTTCCCGTTGAAGCTTCGTCGACTCATCAATCGCTTTGAGTCGCTCAGTGGTCTTCATCACCCGGATCAACTGTATGCCGATGTTTTTTCCTAAGTGCTTCTTGGTCGTTTTCTGGATCATCAGCATCATATCCTTCCGGTTCAGCTTCTTGAGGTCCCGCCGGGTGCTGAGCAAAAAGCCGTGCTTGGTCTTTGCGCGCACGTACGGCAGGAACTTGTTGAGACCGTCCGACACGGCCTTGTCCAGCTTGATGTTGACGGCGTCGTATTTCCCCACCAGAAGGCGCAGATCGGCTGTTGTGTGACAGGACTCGTCGGCACAGATCGGCACCCCGTGCTCGACTTCGGCGAGGAGATCGTCGTCCGCTGCTGGAAGGGGTTGTTCCAGCAGGCTTATGTCCATCCGCGCCAAGGCGTTGCTATGGGGTTCCACCATCTGGGCGCTCCAACTCTCATTGGCATCCAGGATCAGGCGGGAGTCGGGGGCGTTCTCGCGCACGGCGGCAACCCGCTCCAGATCGCCGCGTCCGGAAAGCTTAATCTTGAGGAGGGAGTGATGGCGGTGACGCCGTGCCGCGGCGGCCATGTTCGGGGCTGTGTCCAGGCTGAGGGTGAACGCGGTCTCCACCGGCTCGGGGCGAGTGAGTCCCGCCAACTGCCACACCGCCATGCCTTTGTGCCTGGCCTCCAGGTCCCAGAGGGCGCAGTCGACGGCGTTGCGCGCCGCCCCCGCCGGCAGAAGATTCTGCAGGGAGGCGCGGTCCAGTCCATCGACAAGGGGTCGGCGCAGGGACTCGATGGTCGCCACCACGCCATCGACGGTCTCGTCGTAACGGGGATAGGGCACGCACTCCCCCCGGCCCCGGACGTCTCCGTCCTCAAGTTCGACGACGACTACATCTGCGGTGGTCTTGGCGCCTCGGGAGATGGTAAAGGTACCGGCTATGGGCCAGCTCTCGCGCCGTATGATGAGCTCAGCCAAGCCGCCGCCTCAGCTGGAATGCCGGATCAATCGAAATGAAATCGCAATGCCGGGCTGAGAACTCCAGGCGAAGCTCGACGACGCGGTCACAGGGCGTCGACGAGTCGACTCGCGCCTTGCCGGTAGGCGTCTACCGCTGGCAATCCGACCTCATCTTCGGCCGACTTCAGCAGGCGCTCGGCCTCGGAATCGCTGGCACGGGAGGTGTTGAGAGACAGACCGCAGACGCGACACTCCGGGTTGGTGAGGCTTCCGGCCGCCTCGTTCATCTTCAGGCTCTCCTTCAAGGAGGGGAGCGGGTATCCCGGCAGGCCTCGCATGTGGGACCGACCCGGCTCGTGGCACAGGACCATGCGGTCTGGTTGAGAGCCGTGAATCAGCCCCAGGGTAACCCCGGCGTAGGAGGCGTGAGAGAGGGAGCCCTGCCCCTCGATGAGGTCCCAGTGGT
>CAJWER010000415.1 GCA_913030785.1 uncultured Chloroflexota bacterium
GACCACCGGCAAGCCGCAGTCAGTTTCGAGCCGTTCCAGGACGGTTTTCGGGTCACCCATCAACGGGTCCAAACGGCCGCCTTGAAAATGGATTGCCTGGATGTCCTCAACCCCTCGGAACCCCCTTATCCCCATTTCATAGAGATCCTCGGACGAGAGTTTGACCGCCATCGCGACGTTTTCGCTGTGTACCGCAGATCGCCCGAATGCAGGAGTGGGATGGACTTCCTCGATGCCTTGCATCACCCGGAATTCTTGGATCATGCGGTTGAGATCTTCGCTATAGGGACTGATCAGCAATGCGCGGCGGACGCCGAACGCTAGCAGCGCTTCGGCTGTTGAATCGAGGGACGATGCGACAGGGATTGTTACGGCTTCTCGGATCTGATCCACCAGGCCGGGGTTATATGCTTGGATCGGCCCCACCGGGAGCATGATGCCGTCCCAGTTGTTCTTGCGCACCAACTCAACGACCCTTTCGAAATACAGGTCGGCCTGTCCTTGAAAGAATGGGTTGAACGTCTCGCCCTCTTGCGCCAAGGTTGTGACGTCTAGGACAACCTCTTCGGGGAACAAGGCGCGAAATCGGTCCAGGTAGCCCAGACTCGACCTAGGGCCGATTTGAATGAAAGCTAGGCGCACCCGTTGCTTAGAAGTCATCTCCCTAGCCTCCAAACTCCCTTGGCTGAAGTAGCGTGCCCTCGCATTGAGAAGCCCATTCCTCCCTCTCCAAAGGATGGCCTGGCCGATGGGTTGCTGACGAAAAGGTTCATGCTCGCTTCACCTACTGGGACGTTACCAAGGGGCGACGGAACTGACCACAAGCATCCAAGCAATGAGCCTAGGCGATATCGGGATGCAAATCGCTCGCGCACCTAGTTCCCTAGTGGCTGCCCAGACGCCGCCGGGGTGGCCTAGCGACGGTAAGTACATACGCCAACGCTAGTAAACAGTAATGGTGGTCGGTAGACCGAGGGCGGCGACCTCATCGCGCCCAAAAGCAACCGTGTTTGACAATTGGTCTCTAAGCCAGCCTACGTTGATACTCCGATCTCCTGTGTCGGAGTACTGTAGAGCGGGGGCTGGTGGCTGGCCCGTGCTACGCCATCCTTGTGCCAAGGGCATGTGCTAGATGCGAAAGGCGGACGTATGCGCGTGCTCATCGCGGGGGTTAGCGGGTACATCGGCCGTGCGCTGTGCGAGTCGCTGCTCGGAGACGCACACGAGGTCGTCGGTCTGTCGCGGAGCCCCGAGCGAACCCACGCGGCGCAGCCTCGATTGTTGCGCGTGCTACGTTGGACCCCCGTCACCGAGCCGGTGCCCGCTGAAGCGTTCGATGGCATAGACGTCGTCGTCCACCTCGCCGGCGAGGGCGTCGCCGGGCGCTGGAACGCGGCGAAGAAGCGCCGTCTCTACGATTCCCGCGTCGAGAGCACCCGCGCGTTGGTCGTGGGCATGGCGGCGGTCGCGGATCGACCGAGGGTGCTCGTGGCCGGCAGCGCCGTCGGCTACTACGGCGAGCGAGGCGACGACGAGCTGATCGAGTCCGAGTCCGCAGGTACCGATTTCCTGGCGCGGCTCACTGCAGACTGGGAAGAGGCCGCCAGCAGAGCGGAAGGCTTGGGCGTACGCGTCGCTCGTACCCGCACCGGGCTGATTATCGGCCACGGATCACCCTTCATGCGGCCCATGCTGCCCCTGTTCCGGCTTGGCCTAGGCGGTCCGATCGGCTCGGGGCGGCAATGGTGGCCGTGGTGCATTTGGACGATGAGGTGGGCTTGCTGCGGTTCGCGATGGAGCACGCGGAATCACCGCCGCTCCTGAACGCCACGGCGCCGATGCCGGTGCGCCCGGCGTCAGTTCGCCGGCGTCGTCCGCCGCCAGCAACGCGCGCTCATTGCGTAGCAGCTCGGTCAGTGGCGCCTGGCGCAGCATATCGCCGTCACGCGCCTCGGCGATGTACGCGGTGACAAACGCATTCGACGCCAGCCTCGCGTCAATCTCATCGCGCAGGTCGAACACCTCGCCGCCCGGCTCGGTTGACGCGGCTTCGTCCGAGGCCATGA
>CAJWER010000416.1 GCA_913030785.1 uncultured Chloroflexota bacterium
ATCAACCCGGAGGTGCTGGTGAACGCCCGTGAGGGTCTCGGCCTTCGTGCCGACCAGTGCTACACCGATATACACAAGGCCTTCGACGAACACCGGGCCGATTTCTGCACCGTCGTGGTCCCGCCCGCATCGCACGAGGAGGTCGTCGATGTGGCCCTGGCCCACGACTTGCACATCCTTTCCGAAAAGCCCATCGCCGATACCCTGGCCGCTTCGGTGCGCATTGCGGACAAGGTCAAGAGTGCCGGCAAGAAGATGGGCGTAACCATGAACCACCGCTTCGACCAGGACAAGACGACGTTGAGGCACGAACTGCAATCGGGTCGATACGGCAAGCTCGATTATCTCGTCTGCCGCTTTACTAACGACGCCCGCCGAGTGGGTGATTGGGGGGTCTTTCGGTACAAGATACCTGATCCGCTGATGGTCGAAGGATCGGTGCACCATCTTGAGTTCTTGGCCGACATGGCTGGGGCCAGGTGCGAGACCCTGTATGCCCATACCTGGAACCCGGCATGGAGTGAGTTCGACGGCGACTCCCAGGGGCTGGTCATGATGGACTTCGAGAATGGGGTGAAGGTCCTTTACGAGGGGGCGAAGTCCAACGGTGTCGGACTGAACGGCTGGAACCGGGAATACATCCGCGCCGAGTGTGAGAAAGCGACGCTGATTCTCAGCAACCGCCGTCTGGAACGTTTTCTGCACGATCCGTCCCAGAAGCAGGACAACCGGCAGGAGGGACAGGGAGAAGAGATCCCCTTGCTCCAGCATTCCGCGTGGAGGCACGACAAGCTTATCCGGCAGTTTGTGAGATGGCTGGACGCCGATCACCCAATGGCGACCAACATCGAAGACAATCTGCAATCGGTAGCTATGATCTTCGGCGCCATCGAAAGCAGTCGAACGGGCCAGCCTGTGCGGGTTCAGGAGCTTCTCGCGAGGACTCGGCGGGCGGACAAGGCCACCTGATCCCCGATCGTGAGTGGAAACCACACGACGAAGCGGACAATCGGCCACATTCGAGAGAGAATCCCCTAGGAACCAGATGGATCGAGTGATTGGTGAAGTCAGACGCGGTTAGCATGTGAGCGCTGCGGTCGTAGCTGCCCAAGCACAGAGCCAGGCTCGGAAGGGCTTTAGGCAGCCATCAACACAGTCGATCCGTGTTCCTGGTATCGTTCGACCCTCCCCCGTCTCCACCACGAACACGAAATGCCGTCAGCCTCTTGCCCACCCGGCGGAGGCTGATTGGCTGTTTGAGGCGTGGCCTCAGGGTCGTGGACCAGGGCAACGCCGGAGCCTTCCCTGGTAGTCGCGACCTGAAAGACATGTCTGAACGGCGCCTTCGGCTTGATAGCGACGATCCTATTCTCGTCCCTGGCATCCACGTAAACCGCATCCAACATGCTCAGCAGCAGATTTCGGCGCTCCCCTTCGTTGGCCCCTGACCACAGATCAGGCAGTCGCTCAATCAGCCTGCCAGCTTCACTGGCCGCATCCGCCTCAGGAGCAACGAGAGACTCTAACCACAACGTTACGTGGGTCAGACATACCACCAACTGGAAGGCGAGGTTGGCTGAATACCTGAACTGACTGGAACATGAGTGTTCCGGGGATGGGGATGGGATCTTCCATAGTGGGAAGGAGCTTGTAGATGAACAGGGAGGGAGAGAGGGCCGCTGATCACGCTGCCAGCAACGTTGAAGAGCTGGACCTAAACGCTAACCATCTGGCGTGGCAGCGCCGGGTCCGTGTTCATTGCCAGTCGCCTCACGAGTGGCAAGAGTGTAGAGGCCAACCTGGACCTCATGAACGCCCTTGGCCTTTTCGACGTCGGAGGCCTCAGATGTAGGCGACAGCTCTCTTGGCGTCAGGCTTGCTCATGTTGCCGATGTTTACCTCTTCGGGCTGCGACCGCTACGGCGATCTCGACCAACGTACGAAGGAAGTGCTCAACGACGACCCCGGCTTTTGCAGAGTTGGCCGAAGAGTCGTTCCTGCCGTCGTGCGGAATCAGCCGACGAACTCATGTGTGGTCGGTCCTGTCGGCTCGTGTGGCGTCTGG
>CAJWER010000417.1 GCA_913030785.1 uncultured Chloroflexota bacterium
AGAAAGCCCCCGGGTCTCGACTGCCGGGCCGCACCTGAGACGTGACCAGGCGGGTCTCTATCGAGAGGGGCTTGCCCAGTAGACCTTGATCAATGATCGACCTCAGTTCCTTCATCGCCGGGTGGAATCGCCAGGGATAGCCCGCGAACACCTTCACGCCTGTACGTTTTATAACGCGCGCCAACTCCGCCAGGTTATCGGCGTTGCGGGCGAACTGCTTTTCCATGTAGAAGTGTTTGCCGGCCTCGGCGAGTTTGATTCCGGCAGACGGGACCTCGTTCGCGGGGAGCCCGACCATCGCCACATCGAAATCCTCGTTGGCGATCATGTCATCGAGGCTGGTGTATGTCTTTGCGCCGGGATCTTCTGTAGCTACCGGAGCAAGACGCTCGGTCTCGGTGTCCTCGAAGTAGGCCACCACCTCGACATCATCCAGCCCTTTGAAGGTCTGGATGTAGCCCGGATGCTCCGTTCCGATACTTCCCATGTGGCCGTGGCGGAGACCCACCATGGCGGCCCGCAAAATCCTTTTTCCTGTCACAGTTGTCTATCTCCCTATCGGACTGCTGTCCTGGATATATGTTTCTCTATGTTCCTGGAGTGCGTACTACTGTGGCACTTCTACTAGCGCTGATCCGGCCTGGTGTGACTTCAGGAACCCATTCATAACCTGCACGACGTGCCGTCCCTGGCGCCCACTGCCCACGCTCTCGCCCTTATTGCCGCCCTCTGCCAACGCGATCAGCTCTTCGTAGGCGGCTACGTAGCCCATCGACTGATAGGTGCTGACTATGCCCATCGGCTTGATGATGCGGCTTATGGTGTCGCCTTCGTCGTCCTCGGTCTCCAGCTTTGCCCAGCCGTCGTTGAGTCCGATGGTGAACTTCCCCTTGGTGCCAGCGATCGTGACCAGGGAGGTCCCAGATGCCTCCTTGGTGCAGTCGAAATATGCCCTAGCCCCATTGGCGAACTTGATGATGCCGCTCACTGCGGGCTCACTCTCGGGCTTCTTGCCACCGTCGCCACGGTACTCGTCCCAGTGATCGAACCCCTCTTCTAGCAGTCCGATGGTGTGGGTGGGCTCTGAGTCCGCGAAGAAGACCACTGCGTGTAACACGTGGGTCCCGTTGCGGAACATCATCGCGCGTGGGCCGCCCATTGAAGCCACTATGCTTCTGATTTGGCCGATCTCGCCTTCGCGGATCATGTCCAGAATCTTGTGGTATATCGGATCCCAGGCTCGGGTGTGGCCGATGCTCAGCGGGACGCCGTTGTCCTCGCAGGCTTTGATCATGCGGTTCGCGTCTTCCATCGTCGTGGCCAGAGGCTTCTCGCACATGACCGCCTTCACACCGGCGTTGGCAGCGTCCACGACCATATCAGCGTGGCGGTTGTCCCCTGTACCTACGGTGAGGATATCCAGGTCGGCTTCGGCAAGCATCTGCTTGTAGTCGGTGTAGCGCTTGGCGTTGGGCCAGGTCCCACCCCAGTTCTTTTCGAAGTCATCGAGCAGGTCTGGCATGATGTCGCAGTATCCAACCAGCTCGACATTGTCCATCAGGGCAAGACATGCTGCGTGGCCAATTATGATCTCGCGATCGAAGGGTGGTCCTAATTTGCGCCCCTGCCAAGCTGCGCGTGGGCCGGGCACATCCGGCACTCCGGATGTGATTCCTCTAAGCCCTATGATGCCAACCCGATATTTTTTATCGGTCATTTTGCTCCTTCAGCCGTCCAGGTGCTGTTCCGATTCGAGACTGGACTAAGATACTTGCCTCGTACGTGGGTGTCAATTGCAAACCGATTGACACGTGACTACTACGACTGTAGGGTTCTTGCCCAGGAAACGAGCCTAGGTGGGAAGAGGTAAGTAAAGGAATGGACAACCGTCCCATTGAGATAGGCACTGACCGTCAACTATTCGTTGACGACTTCTGGATTGCCGAGTCAACCGGGGTGGAGCGACGCCTCCACTCACCGGTCCGTCGCGAGGCGGCGATCTCGTCTGAATTCCCGTGGGACTCCGGTATCACCGCGTACAACACCATCGTTTTGGACGGGGGGC
>CAJWER010000418.1 GCA_913030785.1 uncultured Chloroflexota bacterium
CGTCAGGCCGGCGCTGGTCCAGAACACGGTGGGCGCGCCGAACTGGTCCCATAGCAATCCCGCCATCAGGCTGGCCATGAGTACACCCAGGCCGCTGACCAGGTTGAAAAGACCGAAGGCGGTGCCGCGCAGCTCGGCCGCTGACGTGTCGGCCACCAGGGAGGCCAGCAACCCCTGGGCCAGGCCCATGTGCAGCCCCCAGAGAGCGACCCCCGGCGCCGACATAGACCGCCGAGTCGGCCAGGGCGAGAATGACGTCGGCGGCGATGAGGGCCTCTTCCAGCTCCTGGAAGAATGCCTCGTCGTTCTGGTTTCGGCCAAAGAGCGCCGCCAACCTAGCGCCCAGGACCGATCGGGTCCGCCCCAACCCGGACTTGAACGGGTCCTGATCAGTCTCCTCAGGCTCCGTGGCCGAAGGCCGCCTGCGAAGCCACAGAAACAGGCCCACAACCAGCAGCAACCCGCCACTGGCCGCGGCAATCCACCAGGTTTCCATTGGCAGTTCGAGGCTCAAGGGGGCCGACTTATCCCCGCCTCAATGAATCTGCACGGAGACCAGTCGGGACACACCGGGATCGGGCATGGTCACGCCGTAGAGGGTGTCCACAGCCTCCATTGTCTTCTTGTTGTGAGTGATGACGATGAACTGCGAGAGCTCGGCCATCTGCTGCAGCATGCCATTGAAGCGCCCCCCGTTGCCCTCGTCCAGGGGCGCATCGTACGTTACGACCTCACGACTCCGCTGTTCCGTCCGGGCGCACAGGTGGATCGAGTGGACGTCCTCCAACGGCAGGTGAGCATCCGCGTCGAGGTCGAGCTCATCGATCTGGTGGAGAACGTCGTCGTGTGGGACGATCTGAGCCTCAGCACCCAAGGCCAGTACCTGGAAGATGACAGCGAAGAGGTCGGGCGAATCGAGGCGATCAAGCTCCTTGTTCAGCGGATCGTAGACGGAGCCCAGTCGAACTGGTAGTTTGCCTCCCACTCGTGAAGAGGAGAAACGCCCAGATCAGCCGCTGCCGTACAGTAATCAGCGTCAGCATGCACACCCAAGTACCTCAGCACGGGCAGACGATCGGCAGGACATCGTAGATCACCCAGTCGGTCTACTCCGCCGGCTTTCGAGACGGGCTGCAGGCAGCCGGAGAGAGCGCCAGCCGGCCCCCGTTGCCGCCGGGAATGGGTGAGAGTATGCTGGACGGTCCACCCCGCCATCGGCTCGCTGACACCCCGGAGCGCATTTGAACCTCGTCCTGGTGATCCTCGGCCTAGTGGCACTCTGGCAGGGTACCGACTTCGCTCTGGAGGGCGCTCTCCGGATCAGCTCGCGCTTCGGCGTCTCCCGAGGGTTCGTGGGCCTGACGGTCTTGGCCATCGGGACCGGACTTCCCGAGCTCGTTGTGGGTGTCGTCGGAGGCATGGAGCAGCTGGCCGGCGTCGAGGCATCCGGGGTCGTCGTGGGCAACATGACCGGCAGTGTCGTTACTCAAGGTGCCGTGGTGCTGGGCGTGTCGGGTCTCTTAAGCCATCTGCGCCTTGCTCCCCGGATGATCAGACGGGACGGGATCATCCTGCTGCTGGCCATCGGTCTGTTCGCGTTGGTCGGTAGTGACGGTCGTATCGTCCGATCCGAAGGGGCGGTCCTGATCGTTGGATACGCCATCTACCTGGTAGCCCTTTTCCAGGCTGAGCGAAGCGGAAAGGACGCCCCGAAGCCCACGGAGGGGCGGGCCATCGTCGACCTCCTGACCGTGACGCTCGGCCTCGCCACCGTGGTCGTCGCCGCCCATGTCGTGGTCGGAATCGTCGTCCTCGGCGTCGGCGCGGATCGCGTCGATGAGCACTTTGGTCCCGCGCGCGCAGTCGTCGGCTTTGCGCGTGTAGAGGCCAGCGGGGCTGGAGTAGGGCAATAGGGCGTATCCGTTGACGATATTGGTCGGATCAAAGTTGGGTGGGCTGATCAGCGTGCCGCAGTCCGTATAGGCGCTTAACGTATAGGTGGCGTTGGTGGGCATGGTCGGGATGAAATCTCCGTTGATCACGTGCCAGCCCGTTACGTAGAC
>CAJWER010000419.1 GCA_913030785.1 uncultured Chloroflexota bacterium
GGTCGAACGGTTCTGGCGCCTTGGACGCCTGAGGCTTCAGTCGCTGGCGGACGTGCTCACACTGGAGGAGCTCGAGGTAGTAGTCCCCGCCATGGAGATACTCTCCGACGCTGTGAGCAGGGAAGGCTACGGTGCACTGGAAGACACGGCAAAGCAGAAACAGGGCTCCAGGGCTTAGGGCTGGTAACGTAATTAGCCCTACCGCGAGGCGCCGTCTAGAAATCCCCCGAAAGGCCCGAATATGAGAATACTGCTTCGGCTGGCTGGATATGCGCTAGGACATCGCTGGTACCTCATCGGCGCGTACGCGACGATGACATTGTCCAGCCTGTCGGCGATGGTCATTCCAAGGATGCTTGGGGACGCCATCGATGAGGCCCTAGCCTCCGGACTGCAGAGCAAGTTGCTCATCCTGGCTGGCGTGATAATGGCGTTCAGCGTGCTCAGAGGGGTCTTTTCGTATGGCCAGCGCTATCTGTCCGAGGCTCTTTCCCAGAAGGCGGCCTTCGATCTGAGGAACGACTTCTTTAAGAAGCTGCAAAAGCTCAGCTTCGGGTTTCATGATCAGCAGCAGACCGGGAACCTTATGTCGAAGGCGACGGCGGATGTCGAGGCCGTGCGGATGTTCGTGAGTATGGGGCTGATACGCGGCCTGTCTGTCTTCATCATGGTGGCACTGATAGGTACTGTGATGTTTTTGACGAACTGGCGTCTCTCTATTGTTAGCATGGCCTTCGTTCCCATTGTGATGTGGCGGGCGATCCTCATGTCCACCACGCTGCGTCCGACCTGGATGAAGGTGCAGGCAGAGACCGGAAATCTGACCACCGTGCTCCAGGAAAATCTGGCAGGTATTCGTGTGGTGAAGGCCTTTGGCGCACGCGACTTCGAGGTGGAGAAATTCGAGCGGCGAGCCGGGTTGGTTGCGGATCTGACCTATAAGGCGACCCGGTTGTTCGCGTCCCAGGGTTCCCTTATGACGTTCATATTTACTGCGGCGACCGGAGCGATACTCTGGGTCGGTGGACGTGAGGTGATAGCGGATCGGTTGTCCACCGGCGAGATGGCCTCGTTCATTATGTATATGGGCCTGCTGGGTATGCCGGTACGCATGAGTGGCTGGATGGTTAACACGTTCTCTCGTGCCAGCTCCGCCGGGGAACGTATCTTCGAGGTTCTGGATGCTGAATCGCCGGTACAGGAACGGCCGGATGCCAAACCGCTGCCCAGGGTTGCGGGGCATGTGAAGTTCAGTGACGTATCGGTGAGCTACGACTCGGCCGAGACGGCGGTCCGCGGGATCGAATTTGAAGCTGAGCCTGGTCAAATGATCGCCCTTTTGGGCGGTCCTGGTTCCGGAAAGAGCACTCTGGCGCATGTGATACCCCGCTTCTACGACGTGTCAGCCGGCAGCGTCACCATCGACGGCACCGATGTTCGCGAGGTTACGTTGCCATCGCTCCGTAAGAACGTCGGCATCGTGTTGCAGGATGTGTTTGTGTTTGCGGCTACTATACGAGACAACATCGCCTACGGGCTTGACGAGGTGGAGACCGAGGATGTTGTAAAGGCGGCCAAGATCGCGCAGCTCCATGAGTATATCGAGGGGTTGCCGGATGGTTACAACACCTGGGTAGGGGAGCGAGGGATCACGCTGTCGGGCGGTCAGCGCCAGAGGCTGTCGATCGCGCGCACGATTCTGCTGGACCCGCCGATACTCATTCTCGACGACTCCACTTCGAGTGTGGATATGGGCACTGAGCACAGAATTCAGGAGGCGCTGACGGAGGTCATAAAGGGCAGGACCACCTTTGTGATCGCTCACCGCCTGTCGACGGTCAAGAGCGCCGACCTGGTATTGGTTCTCGAAGGCGGCGAGATCGTCGAAAGAGGGAGCCACCAGGATCTCTACGATCATGACGGCTTCTACAGGAAGATATACGACCTGCAGCTGAGGCCTCAGGAAGAGGGCGCCGTAGCTGCCGGAGGTGACGCCTAATGATGCACGGAGGGTTCGGCGGCGGCGGTCGAGGTATGGGCGGCCGGATGGGGCT
>CAJWER010000420.1 GCA_913030785.1 uncultured Chloroflexota bacterium
AGGCGAAGTGATAGATGCCCACGCGCTGTTGCTCGGGCGGGGGCAGGTCTGGGCCCAGAGCGAGAAGACCCAGCTCGTGGGACTTGGCATGCTCTCCTGGCGCGCTGAGAAACGCCATGCGCTTGCCGGCCTGCGAGGTTAGCTTTAGGCCGAGGACGCGCTGGTAGAAGTCGACGGAGCGATCCAACTCTCTGACCCGTAACACGAGGTGCGCGAGTCCCATGAGGTTCGGTGCTGGCATGGCAGCCTCCCTGGCTAGAGTGCCAACCATGATAGCGGGCGCCGATTAGGTGAGGCATTTGCCCGTACCGAAAGGGGGGCATAAACTCGGTCTATGACTACCCTAAGCATGCGCGACCAGATACAAGAGGCACTGAAGGGCGCCGACGCCCGCTACGTCGAGGTGCGCGTCGAGGAGAGCGAATCGCGCCACCTGCGCTACCGCGGGCGCGGGCTGGAGGACGTTGGCAGATCCAGCGCGCTGGGGGGGTGCGTCCGCGCCCTGGCCGGCGCGGGCTGGGGATTCGCCTCCTTCAACGACATATCGCAGCTCAAGGCCAAGGTGGAGCAGGCAATCAACCAGGCAAAGGTGCTCCACGGCGAGCCCATAACCCTGGCCGAGGTCGAACCCGTCGTAGCCACCGTGGGGCCCACGCTCTCCGAGGACCCGACCCAGGTGACCCTCGCCGAGAAGAAGCGCGTGCTTGATGCCTACGTCGACATCATCATGGGCACCGAGGGCGTCCAGTCGTCTTCGGTCACCTACGGTGATGCCAACAAACGGGTCTGCTACGGCAACAGCGAAGGCACCTACGTGGAGCAGGAGCGCGTGGACGTGAACCTGCGCCTATCGGCCATGGCCCGCAAGGATGGCGACGTCCAGCAATCGGGCGTGAGCATGGGCAGTTTGGGCGATTTCGCCTTCGTGCGTGACATGGCGGACGACGCGCCGGAGGTGGGCGACCAGGCCATCGCGCTGCTGAACGCCCCCCAGATCGACGGCGGCGAGTACACCGTCGTCCTCGACCCCATCCTGGCCGGGGTCTTCATCCACGAGGCTTTCGGTCATCTTTCCGAGGCCGACCACATCTACGCCGAGCCCCGGCTGCAGGAGCTGATGGCGGTCGGCCGCAAGTTCGGCGGCACGCACCTCAACGTGAAGGACGGCGCCACCGTGCCCCGGCCCACGCTCCGTGGGTCGTACGTCTACGACGATGAGGGCGTGGAGGGGCAGGAAACTGACCTGATCCGGGAGGGCATCCTGGTGGGACGCCTGCACTCGCGAGAGACCGCGGCGAAGCTGGGCGAGCGGGCCACCGGCAATGCCCGGGCGCTGAACTATCGCTTCGCCAACCATACTACCGGGTTCTTCAAAGACCACGGCATCGGCATCGTGGGGTTCTGGACCGACGAGATTGGCAGAAGCAATCAACTCACCTACATGCTGAGCTTCGATAGCATGGCGGACCGGGAACAGAAGTGGACCGCTTTTGCCGCCGACCAACGATGGCAGGAAGTACGGGCCGAGACGGAGAAGGACGGCGCATTCGTCGCCGGCGTTCAGAACAGCTTCATGAGGCTGACTCCCTACTCTCCGGAGCCGCACATGACTACTGCCATCCAGGAACTGCGCATATATAGTCCGATGGCCGGCAAATTCCCCGCTCTGCACGACCGGTTCGCCAACCACACCATGAAGCTGTTTGAGAAGCATGGTATCGAGAACGTGGGTTATTGGACCGCCGACGTGGGCACCAGCAACAAGCTGACCTATATGCTGGGCTACGATGGTCTGGGTGACCGGGAAAAGAAATGGGGGGCTTTCAGCGAGGACCCCGAATGGCACAAGGCCCGTGCCGCCTCGGAGGTCGATGGGCCACTGAACCGCAGGAGCATAAACACCATTCTGCGAAGGACCTCCTACTCTCCTTAAGCGGAGCCTCCACTCATCGCACGGCGGTATGTAATGACCTTGCCGCCGGGTCCTTCGACAAGCTCAGGACGAACGGTGGACAGCCACAACCCGTTCGGTA
>CAJWER010000421.1 GCA_913030785.1 uncultured Chloroflexota bacterium
AAGGGGCTGGTGAGGGCCTAGGCTGTCCTCAGTCCACATTCCCGAGCCATTCTCGAAAATCTTCGCGACCACTCAACAGCACTGGCTTAGCCCGTCCCATTGCCGGCGCAGAATGACCCTCGCCGTCGACGATCAGCTCCATGATCATCGTGTACGGAAAGGCGAGTATCGCGTCCGCATGAGCCATGAAATCAACACCCCTGCTCCGATCGCAAGATGAGGCTCCTCCGGGGTGGCATCGTGGATATGCAGATGACGCACCCACGGTCCGAACGCTGCGAACGCCTCGGCTATTCCCCCTGAACCCCACGCGTGTCCGGCATCGAGGGTCAGGGCGACCGCCGGACTATTCGCGCCATCCACGATCTCGAGCTACTCTGAGTACGAGCGCACCGCCAACCCCGCACTGAACGGGACGTTCTCGAGGCACAAGCGACACCTCTGCCCCCTCCGCGTCCGCAAGCGACAGCCAGTATCGATTCACGAACCCGCAAGCCGAGCCTCTGCCCTTCCCTTCTCCGTGACCGCATCCGAATCGCCGCGCGGCGAATAGGCTGGCCCAGGATGAACGACGATGACCTGTGTGCCCAACTCACTGGCCGTACCGATCGTCGTACGAAGCGCAGACACACACTCAAGCCGCGTCGCCTCGTCCGGCGAACCTGGGAAGTAGCGTGTGGGAAAGTGGATGGAAAGCCCAATCCCGTAGCGCTTGCTGACGGACTGCAGCTCCCCCATCTCCGTGTCCGACATCACCTCCGGCCACAGGTGTTTTCCCGATAACTCCAGGGCATGGAATCCGTGTTCTACGGCGAACTCCAGCCCCGGCAGCGCCGTCGGCTCGTCGGTGAATGTAGTGGTAGTGAAGCCTACAGTAGGCATTGGCTACACAGGCACTTCCATCATCTCCGAACCGAACACGATCTCTCCGTCGTAAACCGAGGCGATCTCGGCGATACCCTTCTCCATCCTGCCAGGAATGGCCCATGCGGTGTTGTGGACCAGCACAATCTTCTTCACGCCCGCCTCCTGCGCCAATTCCCCCGTACCGATGGTGCCTGACATATAGTCGCCCTCCGGGGAGCCGTCGATATCGGCCTGCAGGTCAACCGTCACCATCACCATCACATCCGCGTTCTTGGCGAGGTCTCGGACGGTGTCGCAGGGATGGGTGTCCCCGGTGAATACAAAGCTGCCCTCGTCGCTGTCGATCCGGTACGCCAGCGAGTCCAGGTATGGCTGGACATGCTCGGCGGGCGCGCTGGTTACCTCCCAATCCTTACCCTTCGTGACATGGCCGGGTCCGATGTCCGTGACGTCCAGCGTCGGCGGCATCCTGGGCAAGTCGCCGCCACGAAGCACATGGGCATTGAGGCTGAGGGGGTGGTTAATTCGCGCTATCCAGTCGTGGGCGTAGGCGCCGACCTCTTGGTCCAGAATCCTCTCGGTTAACTGCTCGGTGAGCTTGGGGCCCCACACGCTCAGACGGTTTTCCTTGCCGGCGCCGGAGTCCCAGCGTGTGAGGAGAAAACACGGATAGTCGATGTCGTGGTCCATGTGGTGGTGTGTGAAGAACAGGTTGTCGATCTGGGTCGGATGCATGCCCATGGCCAGTAGCTTATGGGTCGTAGCTGGGCCGCAGTCGAATAGCAGGCGCTCGTCGCCCAACTGCAACACATAGGACTCGCCGTGGCGATCGTTGCCGGGCTTCGGCCCACCAGATCCAAGTATGAAAAGCCTGCTCATCGGTCCCTCCAGACGAATTATTGCGGGTGATTGTAGGTGACGCTGTAAGTTGAAACAAGCAGCTTTACATATCGATCTCAGGGGTGTGTGGCCGCAACTCCCAGCGCAATGTCGTTGTCGTCCTGAAGAGTGCTGCGACGAAGGACCTGAGGTGGCGGAGGGACCAGGCTGCACGCCCACTGCCAGGACCGGCCAAGCAGGTATGCAACCGGGGGCAAAAGTCCCTGCAGACTACCCAAGGCGTTGTTGTACACGGCAAGCTGGAT
>CAJWER010000422.1 GCA_913030785.1 uncultured Chloroflexota bacterium
GTGGAAGGTGATGTCGCCGCCCCGGTCGGCCCGCTCGAGGTCGGCGCCGAGTGAGTTGTACTTGGCGCATCGAGGCACGACAGCTATACTTGGGCCGTGCCGGCTGTTTGAGAAGACTAGGTGGGGGAGAACTCGGAGGGCAATCTATGAATGCTGTCAACATTCTGCAGTGGGAGTTCGAGTACGCCCGCACGACGGCGAGCGAAGCAATGCGGGATCGCCATACAATGGGCAACTACTACCTGGTGGCGGTCGGAATCGTCGCCTCAGCCGTTGTCGCCCTGCTGAACCCAACGTCCGGTTTGCCGGCTGTCGCGGGCGCGTTGGTCCTGGCGGTCTTGTGCATCATCGGATGTTTCTATTTCGCCAATATCATTCGTCTGCGGCAGGCGTGGCGCGGAAGCGCGGAAGCCATGAACCGGATCAAGCGCTTCTGTATTGAGAATCAGCTCGACTTCAATTCGCAGAAGCTAGAATGTGCGTTTATGTGGAAGGCAGACACACTGCCACGCGCTGACAAGCGTTGGACCGTTTTTCAGAGGTCAGGTCAATAGGTGTGTAAAAGAAATTAGGCGGCCTCCTTCAAGGGTACCTCGGTAGGCGGCTGTGTCTGCTCGATCGGTTTGCCGTCGTTGTACTTCTTCCCTTCGTAAACGTCCTGTAACAACTCGTAAGCGTTGAGCTTGCGGAAGCGTGTTTCAGCGACCATCAACAAACGCCAGATGAGAGCGGTGGCGCCCTGGACGCGCTTGTATCGCTTGCCTGCGTTGGTCCGTAGTCGCACGGCGGCGAAGGGGCTCTCCACCGGGTTCGTGGTGCGCAGGTGTTGCCAATGTTGCTCGGGGAAGTCGTAGAAGGTGACCATGCGCTCCCAGTCGCGCTCGAGGGTTTCTACCGCCGCCGGATATCGGTCCCGATAGCGGGCAACAAAGGTGTCGCGTCGTGCCTCAGCCTCCTCTTGGGTCTCGGCGTAGGGGATCTGCGTCAGCAGCGCCCGGGCCTTGCCCTGCGCGTGCTTGGGCAGGTCGTTGAGGACATTGATGATCTTGTGATTCCAGCAGCGTTGTTGCCCCGCTTCCGGCCACACTTGGTCGACGGCGCTCCAGATAGGCAGGCCGCCGTCGGCCATCAACAGCAACGGCACGGACAGACCACGATCGCGCAGGTCGCGCAGGAGTTTCAGCCACGACTCGGTCGATTCCCGGTAACCGGGCTGGATGGCCAGCACTTCCTTGCTGCCGTCGCTCATGGCACCGATGACCACCAGCAGGGCGGCCTTGTCTTTCTCCAGCCCGGCCTTGACGTAGATGCCGTCGGCCCATGCGTAGACCAGCTCCCGGTCGTCCAGTCGACGTTCCTGCCAGGTCTCGAACTCCTCCTCCCATTTGGCCCGCAGACGAGCGATGGACGAAGACGACAACGGTGCGCCGTCACCCAGCAGGCCGCGAAGGGCCAGCTCAAAATCCCCCTGCGACAGGCCTGCAGGTAGAGCTCGGGCAGCATCTGGGTCACCTCCTGTGTGCGACGCATGAACAGCGGCAAGAGCCGGCTCTCAAAGCGCTCTTCCAGCCCCCGGACCCGAGGCCGTCTAATCTTGATCGTCCCCGACATCAACGACAGCCGTCGAGGTTTGCCGTGTCCGTTTCGGGATCCCGGGTTGGCGTCAACATCCGATCGGCGCTTGTAGCGCCTGCGTCCCAGCAGCTCCGTCACCTCCTCTTCCAGGACCCGCTGCAGCAGACCTTGGACCGACAACCGAGCCCAGTCTTCCAGCGTTTCCCAGGTAGGCATAGACGTGACTACGGATTCCAGTGTACATTCCTTCATGGCGGCTCTTCCTTCCATGCCCGGCGTCCACCGGGCGGTTTGGGTTTACTGCTATAAGGAAGGTAAGGGTCGCCCTCTCTCTTTTACACACCTATTAATAGTAGCTCAGGCGCGCGCGTCAACGCCGATGCACTCGCGTCACTGGGTGCTAAAGTCAACTCGGCAGACCTGCA